>NZ_JBHNSQ010000033.1:0-27571 GCF_059085665.1 Actinotignum sp. usb-actsch-213 | reverse complement strand
ACATGAAGTGACGGCCACCACTTTGCTATGATCGATTTGTTCCATTAATCAACGGAAAGGAGTCGCTATGGCGAACGAATTTGTGGACAAGATTAAGGAAGGCGCAACCGAAGCTTTTGATCGGGCTAAGGAATTCGGTCAGAAGGCTGCTGATAAGGCAGGTCAGCTGGGCGATGCCGCCAAGGAAAAGTTCGAGGACATCAAGGACGAACTAACGGACAAGGACCACGGCGATAAGGCCGCGGAGAAGGCTTCCGATGCCGGTGACAAGGCGAAGGATGCTAGCGAGAAGGTGAAGGACGCTGCCTCCGATGCCGGTGATGCCGCGAAGGAAAAGTTCGAGGACGTCAAAGAGAACCTCTCCGATAACAAGTAAATCCACCATTCAGCAGTAAATCCACCAAAGTAGTGCTGGGTGCACCCGCCACAGGGTAGCCCACGGCGGGCGGCGAAGAAGAATCTTCGCCGCCCGCTTACTTATGTCCGCAGGGCTTTCTTTAGGTGCGGTATGCGTTTATTTAGGGGCGGTGCTGGATCATCGCCGTCGTGCTGGCAAGAATCGCGGCGGCCATAGCAACATTGCAGGATTCGGCTTTCCCGTAGATCGGAATGGCGACCGTTGCATCCACATTGGCGTCCACATCCGCGAAGCCGTGCGCTTCGTTTCCCAGCAGCCAGCATACCGGCCGGGTGAGATCCGGCCCGAGGGGCGGCTGCCCAAGATAAGCGGTGTCATTTGCAGACGTCACCAGGGTGGCAAGATCCCACTCCCCTTCCCCGGTGGCTGCCAAGAAACTGATGCCCGCGCGCTCCAGAACGCCGTCAAGCTTGCTGATGTTAATGGAATCGAGAACCGGCAGATGGAAAATAGAGCCGGCTGAGGATCGAATAACCTTCGGGGACCACAGCTCCACGCTACCGCGGCCAAGGAGCACCGCATCGCATCCGGCCACGTCAGCAGCTCGAATAATGGCACCAACGTTCCCGGGGTCCTGGATATTAGCGGTGGCGAGCACCAGCTTCGCGTCCTTGACCGTCGGGGTGAGCGCGGGAGTTTCCGGAATGTCGATAACGGCCACAACACCGCGCGCATCTTCGGAGAGCGCCTGCATCTCATCGGCATTAAGCGGGTGATGGTACACGTTGGCTTCTTTAATAAGCCCGCCCAAGTCCGGATTGGAGATCAGGCTGGCTTTCGTATAGTAGACGTCGCGAACAAGATTCGCGCGGTGCGCGAGGAGCTCCTGAACAGCCCCGGGACCTTCCACCAGGGTTTGCCGGAAACGTTCGCGCTGCTGGGGCCGGTGTAGGCGGGCTGCGCGGGTGAGTTGGGTATGCGATGCGGGTGTGCTTTTCACGGGTCTTTTTCTTTTTCTATAGCTTGCAGTTTTTCGGTAGCGCTAGGGCCGCACGAATCCGTCGGTGAAAATACCGGCCACGCCCCAGCGTTCCAATTGCCGGGCGCGTTCGGGGTTGTTGATTGTGTAGACGTGCACGTCTCGGCCCGCTGCCCGGACCTCTGCCACCACGGCCGCGGTCACGGCGTCGTCGCTCATGTGCAGATAGCGGGAATCGGTGAGGTCGAGGACGGTGAGCCAATCCGGCCCGAAACTCGTTCGATCAACGAGTGCGCCGCGCGGGATCTCGGGGGCGTGGCGCGCGAATTCGGCCAGTTGCAGGTGCGAGAAAGAGGAGACCAGGGCTCGCTCGGGACCGAGCCTGCGGGCTTGTTCCGCCACCGCGCGCACGAGGGCACGGGCTTGCTGGCCACCTTGCACGCATGGTTTCATTTCGATATTAATACCCATGCTAGTCTCGAGTGCAAAATCAACGAGTTGGGCGAGGGTGGGAATCTTCTCCCCCGCGAAGCCCGGGCTGAACCAGGATCCGGCGTCCAAGGTCTCCAGATCGGCGGCACGCAGCGCATCGACCCGCCCGTGGCCCGTGGTGGTGCGCTCGAGGGTGGCATCGTGGCAGAGCGGGAGCGAGCCATCTGCCGTGATATCCACATCCGTTTCGATCCAGGTAAATCCGGCCTGGTAGGCAGCCCGGAATGCGGCCATCGTGTTTTCGGGGGCGTCGGCGCACAGGCCGCGGTGGGCGAAAAGTTTCATGATTGTAGTCTAAACGCAGCGGCCCGAGTAACGAGGTTTCGTCACTCGGGCCGCTGCTATGTCACGCTTGAAAAAGCTTAGGCAACCTTGGGTGCGTTCACGTCTTCCGGAAGCGCAGCCTTGGCGGCATTGACCACCGCGGTGAAACCGGTGGGATCATTGACGGCCATTTCAGCGAGCTGACGGCGATCAACTTCAATTCCGGCCAGGCCCAGGCCCTGGATGAAGCGGTTGTAGGTCATGCCCTCGGCGCGCACGGCCGCGTTGATGCGGGTGATCCACAGCTTGCGGAAATCGTTCTTCCGCTTCTTGCGGTCGCGGTAGTTGTAGACGAAGGAATGGGTGACCTGTTCCTTGGCCTTGCGGTAGAGGCGGGACCGCTGCCCGCGGTAGCCGGACGCCCGATCTAGGGTAGTGCGACGCTTCTTCTTGGCGTTAACGGAGCGCTTGACGCGTGCCATGTTTTTCTCCTTTTACAAAACTTTTCGTCGGACGAATCTAGCGGCCGAGCAGACGGTTAACTTCGCGAAGGTTGGACTTGTCCACAACCTGGTCGCGCGAGAGCCGACGCTTCCGGGTGGAGCTCTTGTGCTCCAGCAGGTGGCGCTTATTGCGCTGTTCGCGCATGAGCTTGCCGCTTCCCGTCACGCGGAAACGCTTCTTCGCACCGGAGTGCGTCTTCATCTTGGGCATTATTCATCCTCACTCGTGCCCCGGGGGCACATTTGATCTACCAGATCTCCGCGCCCGCGGGCGCGCTTTTCACAAGTCAACTTATTCGGTTGCTGCTGCGTTGCTGTCCGTTTCGGACGATTGTCCGTTGCGTTCCGCCGCGCGCTTGGCTGCTTTCGCGCGCCGGTTTTCACGTTCCGCTTCACGACGACGCCGCTGATCGGACTTCGCTTCGGACTTGCGCCGCGTGGGCGCAAGAACCATGGACATATTGCGCCCGTCAGCGCGAGGTGCTGCTTCGACAGTGGAAATTTCCGCGAGCTCTTCAGCCAGGCCCGAAAGCAGACGCACACCCATTTCCGGACGGGATTGTTCACGGCCCCGGAAACGAAGATCAAACTTGACCTTATCCCCGGCGTTTAGGAAACGTTCCGCCTGCGACTTCTTGGTGTTGTAGTCATTACCGTCAATCTTCAGCCCAATCCGGATGGATTTGATCTGAGTATTGGCTTGGTTACGACGTGCTTCCCGAGCTTTCTGGGCGGATTCGTACTTATATTTCCCGTAGTCCATGAGGCGCGCGACCGGCGGGTTGGAATTCGGAGCAACTTCCACCAGGTCAAGGTTCGCCTCAACGGCTAGGCGGAGCGCATCTTCCGTGCGCACCACACCGACCTGTTCACCGCTGGGGCCAACAAGGCGCACCTTAGGGACGTGGATGCGATCATTTACACGCGGTTCGTTGTTAATTGCAGTTCCTCTGTTCCTCAACGTGGACAACGCACGGAGTACTCCCGAGGTGACACGGCACGCCAGATGGCCATGTTACGAACCCGCTACCCTTTGATATAACCCGATCTTTCCGTTTTCGAAAATTTCTTTTCGAAACAGCAGCCCGGGCGGGCGGCTAGGTGGGATTTCTCCACTTGCGTTCCGGCAGAATGCCGGATTGACCGTACTAGTGTAGCACAGCGCCATGAGTTATGGATAACACCGTGGGTTATTCTCCCCACATACCACGGCGTATATGCAACTCACGGCCGTAACAAGTTCGACGGTTAAGAAAGCTCCGCGAGGGCCTGGGCAACGGTGAAGTTTCCTTCGTAGAAAGCTTTGCCAATAATGACCGAGTCCACGCGACCGGGGCAACCAGCTTCGCCGCTCGCGCCGCTCTCGCTCAGTTCTCGAACCGCGCGCAGATCAGCGAGCGTCGCCATGCCGCCCGAGGCGGTGATATGCGCCGGGCTCAGCGCCGCCACCCGACTAAGCAACTCGAGGTTTGCCCCGGCGAGGGCGCCATCTCGGTTTCGATCTGTAACAACGTAGCGGCGGGCACCGGCGTCGTCGAGAAAATCAATAACTTCGCGTAACTCCCCGACATCGGTACCGGCACCGCGCGCAACCACCCGGGCGCCGTCGACATCAAGACATACGGCCACCCGATCCGCGTGCTGCGCCAGCACCCGCGCCACCCACGCACGATCCCGCAGCGCGGTAGTCGCAAGATTAATGCGTTCCGCGCGGGTGGCGAGGGCGCGCTCGAGTACCTCCGGGCTGTCGATTCCCCCGGAGAGTTCCCAACGCATCGGGCTAC
The DNA here is from genome assembly GCF_059085665.1 of Actinotignum sp. usb-actsch-213. Lineage (NCBI taxonomy): Bacteria > Bacillati > Actinomycetota > Actinomycetes > Actinomycetales > Actinomycetaceae > Actinotignum > Actinotignum sp. usb-actsch-213. The sequence goes on along the minus strand of NZ_JBHNSQ010000033.1, from coordinate 23,191 downwards.
TCTCCATGAGGCGCTCTAACAACGCGAAATTATCCCCGGTGCCGTACACAAGATCCAGATCCACCAGGTGAATCCACCGTCCCCCGGCCGCCCGGAAATCTGCGATAGCCACCGCCGGGTCACTCCACGCCTCCGGCCCGCTACCGAGCCGCGCCGAACGCCCCGCCCGGATATCGACGGCAACGAGCAGCTCACAGCTCATCGTTATCCCCCGCAGCGGTTTCCTCGCCAGCCTCGCCACGCATACCTTCCGCGCTTTCCCCGCGGGTCACCTTGCGCAGGATTTTCTCAATATCCTGCTGGGTGAGCTTCGCGGAATCCCACGGGTCACAGTCGGTAATGGAGCGCTCCCCCAGCATGAGCTCCTCAACGATGGGATCTAAAGAATTGAGCAGCAGGCCGGAAGCGATTTCCTCATCGGCTTTGCCTGCGAAGAAACGCCGCGCGCGCACCATCCCGGATACGCCCGGCTCAAAACCGGTGGATTCCTTATCCAGATTCACATCAATGAGGATGGAACCGTAGGGGCTGAGGCGGGAGAGCATGCCGGCAACCGCCGGGGCGTCATCGGAAAGGGAGGCGGGTTCCTCATCAGGATCCGGGCCGGTGATATTACGGATATCCCATTCGTCATACACGGGCGTTGCCAGCTGGCGATACACCAGCGCTCCGGAATGCGTGGCGACCACCTGCACGTCCAGGCCGTGCAGCGCGCAGAGCGCCGCGAGGGTATCCGCGCTATCAAAAGGCGTGAGTACCGCGTATGTGCGCACGTCAGTCATTGAGTTATCCTCCCCTTGCGCTTCGTTTACTTTAGTTGTTTTCCCAGGTGCCGGTGAGTAGGCCGCGGCCGAGCACGTGTTCACGGGCTAGGAAATACGCCACCGCGGGCCGGGTTTCCACATCGATATCCAGAACGGTGTCGAGGGCGAGCACCGCGAAAATATAGCGGTGCGGGCCGTGGCCGGCCGGCGGGGCGGCGCCCTGGAAAGTCGGGGTTCCGCCGTCGTTCTTCAAGGTGAGGGCCGGTGCCGCAAGCGCACCGGAGCCACCGGCCACAATCTCGCTGGTATCCGCGGGCAGATTCGCCACCGTCCAGTGCCAGTATCCGGACGGCGTGGGAGCATCCGGGTCATAGCAGGAGACGAGCAGGCTGACCGTACCCTCCGGCGGGGCATCCCACCCCAGTTGCGGATTGCGGTCCGCACCGCCCGGGGTGCTGCCCGCCCCGGTGGCGCTTTCGGGCAGTGCCTCGCCTTCCGCGAAATCATCGGAGGTGAGGTGAAGATCAACGCTTCCGGCCGGCACTCCGGCGTAGGGATCGTGGGTGGTCATATCCGCTCCTTATGCGTGCTTGGGGCGCCGCGTCCGCGCGGCGGGCGTGCTTGAGTTCCAGTCTAGCGGTCCGTGCCCGTGCCCTCGGGCCTGTTTTTGGCGACGGCGCCCGCGCCCCGCGGCGCGCTCGCAGCACCGGTGCCGGTATCCTGAGGCGCAATCTTGTCGACGGCGCCGCCGAACCGCCGTTCGCGCTGCCCGTAGGCGGCGCAGGCATCCCATAGGGCGCGCCGCTCGAATTCGGGCCAGGGCAGCGGAGAAAAATACAGTTCCGCGTAGGCACTTTCCCACATGAGGAAATTGGAGGTGCGGTATTCCCCGCCGGTGCGGATGAGGAGGTCGACGTCGCGCATCCGCGGAGCGTAGAGCTGGGCGGTTAGGGTGGCTTCGCTAATGCGCTCCGCCGTGAGCTCCCCGCGAGCTACCCGTTCGGCCACCGCGCGCACCGCATCGACAATTTCCGCGCGCCCGCCGTAGTTAATGCACAGATTGAGCACCATGCGGGTATTCCCCGCGGTCAGTTCTTCCGCGGCGTGAATCTCACGCAGCACCGAGCGCCACAGCCGGCCCTCGCGCCCCACCCACTGCACCCGCACGCCCCAGTCGTGGAGTTGATCGCGGTTGGCGCGGATAATATCGCGGGAAAACCCCATGAGGAAACGAACTTCGGCCGGCGAACGCCGCCAATTTTCGGTAGAAAAAGCGTAGACGGATAGCTCCGCGATTCCGAGTTCCAAGGCCCCGGCCACCACGTCCATGAGGGAACGCTCGCCGGCTTTATGGCCTTCGGTACGCGCCAGCCCGCGGGCATTTGCCCAGCGCCCGTTGCCGTCCATCACGATGGCCACGTGCTCGGGCACCCGCCCCAACCGCGGGGGCGTGAGGCCGGGCCGATGGGCCGGGGTGGGCCGCTCCAGGTGGGCCAGATGTGGATGCTCCAGCTTCGGGTGTACTTCTGTCATGATGCCGACCTCACGATCTGCAAGGAACGTACCTTGCGTTCCAGATACCATTGCACGTACGCGGAAATATAGCCGTGCGCGGTTTCCCCCGCGCTCCCGGCAAGCGCGTCGATAATTTCCCAATCCCCGCGGGCTAGCGCGGCGAGGAGCCGCCGCGCGTCTTCCCCCGGATAGGCTGCCCCGCGCGGGGCGCACCGCCGGCACACCAGCCCACCGGCTTGCACGTGGAAGGCGGTGAGGTCCTCCCCGCTACCGCAGAGCGCGCAGGAAGTGACCGCCAGGCCCCACCCGGATACCGCCATGGCACGCAGCAGGTAAGAATCCATAATTGGGTAGGGAGCGTGCTGGCGGGAGGCCAGGGAATTGAGTGCCCCGAGGAGGAGGCGGTAGTGAGCTCGGTCCGGCTCCCTTTCCGCCCCGAGCTTTTCGGCTACTTCCACCATGGTGCTCGCGGCCGCGTAGGCTTCAAAATCAGGCGCGATGGCCCGCCCGAAGGGATTGAGGGTTGCCACTTCCGTGACGACATCAAGGCTGCGCCCCCGGTAGAGCTGCACATCCACGTAGGTGAAGGGTTCCAGGCGCGCCCCGAATCGGGAGCGGGTGCGGCGCACCCCTTTGGCCACGCATCGCACCAGGCCGTGCGCGCGTGCCAGCAGGGTGACGATACGATCCGCTTCCCCCAAGTCCTGCGTGCGCAGGACGATTCCTTCATCCCGATAGAGTTTCACTGGCTCCCAGTTTAGCGGTGCGCGCGATTGACAGCCGAGATAATCGCCTTGAGGCCGGCGCGTGTCGTGGAGGTGTGAATGCCGCAGCCCCACAGCACCTGATCATCGATCTCGCATTCCACATACGCGGCAGCCGAAGCATCCGTACCTTCGCTCAGGGTGTGTTCGGCGTAGTCGAGCACCCGGATATATTCGCCCAGCTGTTCCATCGCGGTCACGAAAGCGTGGATGGGCCCGTTGCCGCTGCCGTGCAGGCTATGTTGCACACCGTCCGCCTGAGTTTCAACGACGGCGCTAATATCGGTCACCCCGCCGCTATGGTTCGTGAATTCCAGCGCGCGCAAGCGGTAACGCCCCCACGGAGTGCTGGCCTTCCCCGGTGCCCCGTGCGCGCCCGCCGGCCCCTGCTCTCCGTAGCCCTGGGAGAGCGGGAGGTATTCGTCCACGAAAATATCCCAGAGGGTATCCGCACTGACTTCTTCTCCGGTGCGTTCTGTCCAGGTCTGCACGATGCGGGACAGCTCGATTTGCATACGCCGCGGCAGATCCAGGTTTCGGGTGGTTTGCATAAGATAGGCCACACCGCCCTTGCCGGATTGGGAGTTGACGCGCACGATGGCATCGTAGGTGCGCCCCACATCTTTCGGGTCAATGGGTAGATAGGGCAGCGCCCAGGGAACTTGCCGCTCATCTCCCCCGGCCGCGGCCAGATCGGATGCCCGGCGCTGCATGCCTTTCTTGATGGCATCCTGGTGGGAGCCGGAGAAGGACGTGTAGACGAGCGAGCCAGCGTAGGGCACCCGCGGCCCCACCTCAATCCCGGTGCATTCTTCGCACACATCCACGATGGCATCAATATCGGAAAGGTCCAGTTCCGGGTCAATTCCCTGCGAATAGAGATTCATAGCAACCGTAATGAGATCAACATTTCCGGTGCGCTCCCCCTGCCCGAAAAGGCAGCCTTCTACCCGGTCGATCCCGGCGAGCATGGCCAACTCAGTGGTGGCGACCCCGGTACCACGGTCATTGTGGTTATGCGCGGAAAGCGCCACGTATTCACGTTTGGGGATATGGCGGGAGAAGTACTCGATTTGATCCGCGTATACGTTTGGGGTGGCGCGTTCTACCGTGGTGGGCAGGTTAATAATAATTTCGCGCTCGGCATCCGGTTGCCACACCTCCATGACGGAGGAACAGACCTCGAGGGCGTAATCAATTTCGGTATCCACGAAGATTTCCGGGGAGTACTCGAAGCCGAAAATGAGATCATCCGGCAAGACTTTCTCGGCGTAGGCCACGATTTCCCGAGTTCCGGCCATGGCTAGTTCGCGGATAGCCTCCTTCGAGGAGCCAAAAACCACATCGCGGAACACCGGCGAGGTCGCGTTATACAGATGCACGGTGGCGCGCGGGAATCCAGCCAGCGCATCGATAGTGCGGTGGATGAGTTCGGGGCGCGACTGGGTGAGGACCGAGACGGTCACATCTTCGGGTACCGCGCCGTCCTCCGCCAGGGAGCGCACGAAATCCCAATCGGTTTGGGAGGCAGCCGGGAAACCAATCTCTATTTCCTTCACGCCGATCTTGACAAGCAGATCAAAAATCCGCCGCTTGCGGATCATATCCATGGGTTCGATAAGAGCCTGGTTGCCGTCCCGCAGATCGGTGGAGAGCCAGCGCGGCGCCTTGGTGATCCGGTTATTGGGCCAGGTGCGATCCGGCAGCGCGATCGGATTGGTGTCGAGGAAGGGCCGGTACTTGTAGAACGGCATTCCCGAGGGGCGCTGACGGTGCGTGTATCCGGAAGTTTTCATGGGGTGGTCACCTTGTCTTCTCTGTGTGGCGGTCAAATTTAAGAACGACGGCGCAGCTTAACCCGCCGCGAGAAGCCGAATAAGCTCGCGGCGGCTCATAAGGAGAAGGCGAGAGGAACCCATACGGATAACTCTAGCCCCTCAGCTAGCTGAATATGCACAGACTTGTCCGAGATGTGAGACATAACGCCCGGGATATGGACGATTACGAAGGGTGACGGCGCGGTGGGCTGGTGGTACCCGGCCGGGCCGCGTTAGTTCAGGGCTGCGGTTAGAGCACCGCCGGAAAGGCGTTCCAGTATCCCAGGCTCATGAGCAGAACCGCCTGGGCGCAGAGGGTGAGGAGGGTCGTCACTCGCGCGATGCGCCCCATGCTCGGCCGCGCACTCCAGCTGCGGAAAACGGCCCGCACGTGCATCCACGCCGCGCCCAGAGCCGCTAGGTGTACAAGGGCAAATCCGCCCTGGACGATGAGAAGATTATGTGAGTAGGTGAGCGCGATATGGGCAACGGCCACCAGGTAGATGAGGAATACCACCGAGGCTCCCACCACGGAAAGCGAAGCGAGATTGAGGGCTGCGCCCGATCTGGAAAAATTCGAGAGTCGATGCCCGCGCACCGGAATCCAGCACACCGCCACCAGCACGATGCTGAGCCCGAGGAGGGCCACCCCGCCCAGCGCGATATAGAGCGCTGTTTGGGCGGTGAACCACCCGCCGGCCGTCAGGGTGGGGGCGACGAATGCCTGCCGGGGTTGGTCACCGGCCACCCGCGGCTGCGCCGTCGCCGTAAAGGGTAAACCGTTAACCCAATCCGCGGTATCTTGCATGGCCGCCTGGGACAGCTGCCGGCGGTTGATCTGGAGGCCGTGGTCCGCGTCTTTGTAGTAGCGCACCGTGAGCGCGCTGTTTCCGGCCTCTTCCAGGTAGTTGCTCATCATCTGCGGGCCCTGGATCGTCGGCATGGAATTATCTGCCGTGCCGTAGAGCATAAGAACCGGCATGGTCATCTGCTTCTCATACGGCGCCGCATCAAAATCAATATAGCGGAAGGTGTCGGGGCCGAAATCCTGGCCGATAAGTTTTGGAATGGCGGCGCGCAGGCGTTCCGGTGCGTGAATCTCCCGCAGGTAGGCGTCGGCCGCGTAGGCCCCCTGCTGGCGGATCGGGAGCACCGGGGCGCTGATAAGAGCCACGTAATTCACCGCCCGCGCGCTGGTGGCCACAATGGGCGCAACGAAGCAGCCTTCGGATACCGCGTACAGGCCGGAGTGGCGCGCATCAACGTCCTCCCAGGAGAGCATCTCGCGGTAGACGTCCTCGAAATCCGCGGCGAGCTGGAGATAGTCACGATGCGTCGTCGTATAGTTCGCTACCCGTTTTTCCGAAACCACCGTAATAATCCCGGTAGAAGCAATAGCTTCGGTTTCCCGCCCGAAATCACGCGCGGAAGAAGTGCCGGTACCGTGAATAAAAAGCATGCCTGGCACCACCGGGCCCGCGCCTACCGGGCGTTTAACAACAGCCGGAATGAGGGTGCCATCCCGCAAGGTGATGGTGACCGTGCTACTCGCCACCTCGTACGTTCCCAGCCGCGCGGTGGGAACCCCGGTGGAAATTGTGGTATCCGCGGTTTGCGGGGCGATCGCGGCGGTCATGGGTTGCGGATTCCACCCCGGGCCGAAAGCACTCCCGATCAGCCCGGCGGCGAGCACCACTATCAGCCAGGTAACGAAACGTTTATGGGTGGGAAGCCAGCGCCGCCAGCCCCGGAGCGCGCTGTGTTCCGGGCCTGCGGCGCTTTCCATTCCGCTGGCTGGCACCAGGGTGCGCCCCGCCGGCGGATTCTCGGCGGGCGGGGTATCGGGATGATCGGTGAAACGCACGTATCAGAACCCGAGTCGATCCAGCATTTTCGGGTCACGTTGCCAGTCTTTGGAAACTTTCACGTGCAAATCAAGATAGACCGGCGTACCGAGCAGCGCCTTAATGGCTTTGCGGGCATCGCGCCCAATCTGGCGCAGGCGCGCACCCCCGCGCCCAATAACAATCCCCTTTTGGGAATCGCGCTCCACGTGCAAAGAGGCATGCACCCGCACCAGCGGGCCACCGTTCGGTGCGGTGTCCTCAATGATTTCGTCGATGGTGACCGCGAGGGAATGCGGAAGTTCCTCGCGCATTTTTTCCAGGCCCGCTTCGCGGATAAGCTCCGCGATGAGGGTTTCTTCCGTTTCATCGGTAATCGCATCCAGCGGATATAGCGGCGGGGAAACGGGGAGCTGTTTAATAATCTGCTCGGTGAGGACTTCCACCTGATCCAGCGTGGCGGCACTCACCGGGACGATCTCCACAAAATCATGGAAAGCTGCCACGGCCGCGATCTTCTCCGCAAGGGCTTCGCGGCTGACCAGATCGGTTTTAGTAATCGCGGCGATCATGGGTACTTTCGCGCGCACCGCCAAATCGAGGAGGTACTTATCGCCCGGCCCGAGTTTTTCATTAGCGGGTAGGCACATAACGATGGTGTCCACATCGGCGATAGAATCGCGCACCATATCACCCAGGCGTTCACCCAGCAGGGTGCGGGGGCGGTGCATCCCGGGGGTATCGACCAGGATCACCTGACCGGCATCCCGAGTCACAATGGCGCGAATAATACGCCGGGTGGTTTCCGGGCGGGCGCTGGTAATCGCGACCTTCTTGCCCACCATCGCATTGGTGAGGGTTGATTTCCCGGCATTCGGGCGGCCCACCACCGAGGCGAACCCGGCCCGAAATTCCGTGTTTTCCACCGTCATCGTCTTCTAGTCCTCACCCTCATCATCGGTTTCTTCGCGCGCAACGATAATAGTCGATAACCGGCGCCGGCGCCCTTCGAAGCGGTCGGCCACCATGTGGATTCCGGCCACCGTTGTTTCTGCTCCGCGGATGGGAACCCGCCCGATGCTTTTGGCGAAAAACCCACCGGCGGTATCAACGTCGTCGTCCTCCAATTCGATTCCGAAGAGGTCACCTAGATCATCGATGGGCATACGCGCCGGGATGCGGAAACTACCCGCCTCGAGTTCTTCCACGGCCGGGAGGGCCCGGTCGTGTTCATCGGAGATTTCTCCCACGAGTTCTTCCACAAGATCCTCGATGGTGACCAGGCCGGCGATACCGCCGTATTCATCCACGACGAGGGCAATATGAACCTGGTCGGCCTGCATTTCCCGCATGAGCGTATCAATGATTTTAGTTTCCGGAACGAACACAGGTTCGCGCACCAGATCGGCCACCCGTAGCTCATCGTGCTGGTGGCGCCGGTGCACCCGCCGGATCACGTCCTTCAGGTAGAGCACCCCGATTACATCATCAATGGATTCGCGGTACACGGGCACCCGCGAGAATCCGGAGCGGGTGAACAAGGAGATGGCGCGGTCAAGGGTTTCATCGGCCTCCACCGCGATCATATCGGTACGCGGGACCATGACTTCGCGCACCAGGGTGTTCCCCATATCGAAAAGTGATTGCAGGATATCGCGTTCGGCATCATCCAAGGCCTCGGATTCGGCCACCCGTTCCACCATAACCGCGAGCTGGTCTTCTTGGCGTTGTTCGGCTTCTTCGGGTGAGAATTCGCGTTCCCGGATGAGTAGCGAAAGCAACCAGGTGAGCGGGGAAAGCCACCAGGTGGCTTTGCGCAGCACTCGCTGGTGGCGTTCCACCCCGAAACTCAGGGGGTTGAAGAAGGCGAACGCGAGGAGAACCAGCACCGTCACGCCGAAGAAAATGGGGAAGATCTGCCACCAGGCAGCTACATCCGTTCCCAGGGCGAAAGTGAAGCAGATTCCGTAGCTGGCCATGAGGAGGGCCCGCACCACCGCGATGCCCATAGAGGCGGCCGGGCGGCGGGCCATAATGGCCACCACGCGTGCCGAACCGCGTTCCTTATGCGCGTACATTTCCGCGGCTTCGGTGCGGGTCATCCGCCCGAGGGCAGCACCCACCACGGTGCACCACAGGGAGAGCAGCAGGCACAGGCCGGCCGCAATATAAAACGGAGCGGAGGGCAGCGTTCCCGCTGCCACAGGTAAGTGATCCATCCTTTCTTACACCTCCGTGGGGCGCGGATCGCCTCCCCCGCGTTCGGAGAGGAACACGAGGAGGAGTTGGCGTTGCAAAGCAAACATGGTGTCTTTTTCTTCCGGGGTTGCGTGATCGTAGCCGAGCAGATGCAGAATCCCGTGGGTGACGAGGAGGAGAATCTCCTCCGCGGTGGAGTGCCCCATGGCGTGAGCCTGGCGGCTGGCGACCTGCGGGCATACAGCGATATCACCGAGCATTCCCGGGCGCGGTTCTTCACCCGGTGGTGCCGGGCGCACCTCATCCATGGGGAAGGACATGACATCCGTGGGGCCTTCCAGATCCATCCACGTCACGTGGAGATCCGCCATGGCATCCTCGTCGAGGAGCACGATAGATAGATCCGCCATGGGATGCACCCGCATCTTATCGAGGACATACGTGGCCAGCTCCGAGATCTCTTCCAGATCCGCAGCCGGACTAAAACTCGATTCGTCATTTACTTCAATCATGTGGTCTTTCCTGACAACCGTTCCCTAGCTTTCCCCGAAACAGCTCTGCCGCCATTCACGCCGTGACACTACCGCTACCGCCCCGCGCTAACGTTGCCGGGAATCCCAGCGGGCATAGGCGTCGATGATTTCGGCAACCAAGCGGTGGCGCACCACGTCCGCCGAACTCAGCTCCGAGAAATGAATCCCCGGAACATCACGCAGAATCCGACGCACCACCTGCAATCCGGAAACTTTATTCGCCCCGAGATCAACCTGGGTGATATCGCCTGTCACCACCATTTTAGAGTTGAAGCCGAGCCGGGTGAGAAACATCTTCATTTGTTCGGGTGTGGTGTTCTGCGCCTCGTCCAAAATCACGAAAGCATCATTGAGGGTGCGTCCGCGCATATAGGCCAGCGGCGCCACCTCAATGGTGCCGGCAGCCATGAGTTTCGGAATGGAATCGGCATCGAGCATGTCGTACATGGCATCGTATAGCGGGCGCAGATACGGATCGATTTTATCGGTGAGGGAACCGGGCAAAAATCCCAGGGATTCCCCGGCCTCCACCGCCGGGCGCGTCAGAATAATACGTTTGACCTGCCCGTCATTGAGTGCCACCACCGCTTTGGCCATGGCGAGATAGGTTTTCCCGGTGCCGGCCGGACCGATCCCGAAAGTAATATCGTGGGTGTCGATTGCGTCCACGTACGCCTTCTGGCCCAGGCTTTTCGGGCGGATAGTTTTACCGCGCTTGGATAAAATATCGGTGTGCAGCAGCGTGGTGGGATGCGCCACGCCGGCGCGCGCAATATCAACGGCGCGGGCCACTGCGTCACGGGTGAGGATTTCACCTTCGGCAACGACGTCGATTAATTCCCCGAGGAGCGATTCGGCAAAATCAAGCTCGGCCGCCGCGCCGGTCAGGGTGATCCGGTGGCCAAGCACGTGAATAGTGGTGGGGGCGAGCCGTTCTTCCAAGGTCCGCAGGACGTCATCACGATGCCCGAGCAGCTGAATCATGGAAACTCGGTCCGGCACAACAATGGTGCGCTGGCTGTGTTCTGTATGCGTCATTACGTCCTATAGTAGCGCGCCCAGCGCCCGCACGGTGGCGATACTTGCCAGTGCGTAGGCCCCGGCGGAGGCGCTGCGCAGCACATGCGCCCCCAGGAGCACCGGGATAGCGCCCGCCGCCTGCAATGCCTCCATCTCCTCCGGTGCAATCCCGCCTTCCGGGCCGATAATCACGGCCACGGGCCCGGCCACGTGCGCGAGGCTCACCGTTCCGCGGGTTACCGCTTCTGCCAGGGTAACCTCGGCTTCCTCATGGCAGATGAACACGGTGCTCCCGGCGAGGGCCCGGGGCAGCTGCGCCGTCGTACTTAATGAACGGATACGCGGAATATAGCTGCGCCGCGATTGTTTCGCCGCCGCGCGTGCGGTGGCCTGCCAGCGAGCCCGGCCTTTTTCTTCCTTGTTTTTCCACGACGCAACGCAACGGGCCGCTTCCCACGGGACGATATCCCACACCCCGTATTCGGTGCAGGTTTCCACCGCCTGTTCATCGCGGCCGCCCTTGGCAAGGGCCTGCACCAGGGTGATGGGCCCGGCCGGTTTCGGCTCCGCGGTCACGGCCTCGATGCGGGCGCGCACCTCATTTTTGGCGACGACGCTCACCGTGCACCGGGCACGGCGGCCTTCCCCATCGGAAAGCAGAACCTCCTCCCCTACCCGGATCCGCATGACGTTGGCGTGGCGAGCTTCCTCGCCGGTGAGACTGAGTTCCTGGCCTACCCGGAGGGATGCGCCGGCTCCGCCCCCGGGCCGGGTGGCGGGGAAGTCAGCGAAGAAAAGCGGGAGCGTCACAGCGAACTCAACCTTTCGCGCAATTTATCGAAGAAGGATTTGCCCTGCTCGGATAGCTGAGCATCCTGCACGCTTTCCCCGCGCAGCTCGGCCAGTTCGCGCAGGAGCTCGCGCTGGCGTTCATCGAGGTCTGTTGGGGTTGTCACCGCAACGGTGATACGCATATCCCCGCGGCCCTTGCCACGCAAACGGGCAACCCCCAAGCCTTTGAGGGTGAGGACCACGCCGGATGAGGTCCCGGCGGGAATCTCCAGCTCGCGGTCCCCGTCCAGGGTCGGAATGGTGACGGTTCCGCCCAGGGCCGCGAAGGTCATGGGCACCTGAACTTCACCGAGGAGTTCTTCGCCCACCCGCTGGAAAATAGGGTGTTCCGCTACCCGGATTTCCACAAAAATATCACCGGCCGGGGCACCGAAGGTTCCGGCATCGCCCTGGCCGCGCAGGCGGATACGCATTCCGTTCTCGATTCCGGCCGGGATGTCCACGGTGAGGGTTTTTTCTTGGCGGATGCGCCCGGTGCCGTGGCAGGGGCGGCAGGGGTCCGCGATGACGGTACCGTGGCCCTCGCAGGTGTGGCAGGGCACCTGGGTAACCATTTGCCCGAAGAGGGAATTTGTGACTTGCTGAACCATGCCCTGGCCTTGGCAGGCCCCGCACGTGACCGGTTGGGAACCGGCCGCGCAGCCGCTACCCGCACATGTAGGGCACACGCTGAAGAAGGAGTCACTGACCTGGCGCTGGGCTCCGAAGACCACGTCGGAGAGCTCGATGCTCAAACCGAGCAGCGCATCACGCCCGCGTTCCCCGCGCGGGGCCGGACCGCCCGCGCGCATACCCGCTCCCCCGAAGAAGGTGGAGAAGATATCGTTCATATCGAAACCAAAACCGCCAGCCCCGGCTCCCCCGCCGAGTCCGCCGAGGTCGTATTGCCGGCGCGAGTCCGGGTTGGAGAGCACCGTATACGCTTCGTTGACTTCTTTATAACGTTCGGCGGCTTCCGGACCGGCGTGATCCGGGTGTAATTTGCGCGAGAGGCGCAGGTACGCTTTGCGGATTTGCTCCTGGCTCGCATCGCGTTCCACCCCGAGGGTTTCGTAAAAATCAGCCACATTTCTCCCGTCTTTGTTATGTTCTGCGCCCTGCCCGTGCCCCGGCGTGCCACCTAGCTGATGAGTGCCCGTTCAAACGCCGTGCTCCCGGCTGCTGTGGTACCACCGCACTTATGACTGCCCGGATAGAATACCGGATAGATAGTGGGCAACGGCGCGCACCGCCGCGATATTCCCGGGATAGTCCATTCGGGTAGGGCCAACCACGCCCACCCGGGCTACTTCATGCCCGGCCACTTCGTAACTTGAGGAAACCACCGAGGTTTCACTCAGGTTTTCATGGTCATTTTCCACTCCGATGGATACTGCCACATCAGTTTCCATCGCGGCGAGGAGCCGCAAGAGCACGACCTGTTCTTCCAAGGCATCCAGCACCGGAGAAATCGAGTGCAGGAAATCCACCGAATGGCGCGAAAGATTGGCGGTGCCGGCCATGGTGAGGCGATCCTCCGCACCGGTATGCACCGCGGTGGTGAGCGCCGCCGCGATATCGCGCAGAGCTGCGGCAGCCTCCGGTTCGCTGCGTTCGGCGATCTCTGCGAGTACCGCAACCGCGGTGGTCAACGGCTGGCCGTTACAGCGGGTAGTTACCTCCCGGCTCACCGCGTCCACATCGAGACCTTCCAGGTGCGCAGGCACCGCGATAACGCGCTGTTCTACCCGCCCCGCGCTGGTAATGACCACGAGGAGAATACGGGTAGCGCCGAGCCAAATGAGTTCCAGGTGGCGCAACACTGCTTTATCCAGCGCCGGGTATTGGATGACCGCGACTTGCTGGGTGAGGTGGGAAAGCAATCGCGCGGCGCGATCCAGCACATCATCAAGATCCACCGCGGCATCAAGGATTTGACTGATAGCGCGCCGTTCCGCTCGCGAAAGCGGCTTGACGGTAGTAAGGGAATCTACGAACGCGCGGTAGCCGGCATCGGTGGGGATGCGCCCGGCCGAGGTATGCGGATGGGTGAGCAGCCCGGCTTCTTCCAAGACCGCCATATCATTACGCACGGTAGCCGGGGACACTCCCAGCGCGTAGCGTTCTACCAGAGCTTTGGATCCCACCGGTTCGCGGGTGGTGACGTAATCGCGCACAATCGCCTCAAGAACGCGCCCGCGCCGATCTTCTGCCGCCACCTGTGTTCTTCCTCCCCGCTCAGCACTCTATACCTTCGAGTGCTAATTCTACGCGGGGACGCCCGGGAGCGCATACCCTTAGAGCGTGATGTTCTCTGCTACCGGAATGCCTGATCGCTACGGCGACGACGTCCTCGCCCGCGACCCGCACGACCACCGCCGCCCCTCCCGCCCCGTTCCGGCCGCCCCCGGCCTCCTCATCGAGGATGTGGCCTCCGGCTTCGTGGGCGAGGTGCTTTCGGTAGGGAAAGTAGCCGGCCGCTGGCAGATGGAAGTGGAGGGCCGCGGCGGGGTGCGCCGTTCCTTCCCGCTGGGCAAAGGTTATTGGATCGAGGGTGAGCCGGTAGAAATCACCACCCCGAAAGTGGAGGCCCCGCGCGGCCGGCTCCTAACCGCGTCCGGATCTTTTCACGTCACGGCGCGGGCGCGCGTAGCACGCGCCTCGCGTATCTGGGTAGAAGGCAAGCACGACGCCGAACTGGTGGCCAAGATCTGGGGTGAAGATCTGGCTCTCGAAGGGGTGGTGGTCGAAGAATTACTCGGGGTGGATAATCTGGAGTCCGTAGTGCGGGAAACTGCTCCCGATAATGAGCATCGCCTGGGTGCACTGGTAGATCACCTGGTGCCCGGTTCCAAAGAATCTCGGATTGCGGCGCGGGTGGCCGGCCCGGGCGTGCTCGTGCTCGGCCATCCCTATATCGACGTGTGGCAAGCGATTAAACCTGCCGCCGTGGGCTTGCGCGCCTGGCCGGAGGTACCGCGCGGGGAAGATATTAAAGTGGGTACCCTGCGCCGGCTCGGCTGGCCGCACGAAACCGCGGAAGATATTGGCCGGGCCTGGGCCCGGATTCTTAGCTGCGTGCATTCGTATAAAGATATTGAGCCCGCGCTACTGGGCCGCATGGAAGAACTCATTGATTTCGTGACCGCTGCCGGCACCCGGTAGGGAAAGGCGTACCCGGTAGCGCGAGGACGCACCCGGTAGCGCTACGATTCCTAGGCCCTCAGGGTATATCCTTGCTGCGTGCGCCTATCCGGTCCCGGCCGGAGCCGCTGCCCTCGTTGTTTCGGTTCTTCTTCACCCCTATCAGGAGTTGTGATCACGTGGCCTCCCAGCGCCGCTCCGTCGTGGACAAAATCGCTGTTGCGTCCCCGCGCGGCACCCTCGCCGTCGCTTCGGTTCTCGTGGGACTTGTCTCTCCCTTCATCACGCTATCGGGAGAAAACGCCACCACGATTGTGTTCTTCCGCTTCGGTCTCGCTTTCCTTGCCCTACTGCCCATGGTGGTCCATGAATGGCGCCAGTACGGGCCGATGCGTCGCGCTGACCTGCTGCTCTACGCGGTATGCGGGGTGTGCTTCGGGGTGGATATGGCCTTGTGGACGCCGTCGGTACTACTAGCCGGCCCCTCGGTTTCCGCTGTGGTGGTCAATTACGTGCAGGCCCTCGCGGTACCGTTGGTCGCCTGGATTTTCTTCCGCAACCGGGTCCCGTGGATGTTTTTCGTGGCCGCGCCTTTTTCCCTCGGCGGGATTTTCTTACTTTCCGGTATTCTCGACGGCGCCGGCGGATCCGATCTGGTACGCGGCATTATCCTCTCCGCGCTCGCGGGCCTGACCTATACCGTCTACGTGGTCCTCACCGGGCGCACAAATTCTCCGCACCATCAGGGCACCGCCATGGCGATCGTCTGCCTGGTAACCACGGTGGTGTCCACCCCGCTGCTCATTGCCACCCACGGGCCTCTCACCCTCGCACTCTCAGCGAGTTCCTGGGGATGGATGATTCTTATCGCGCTTTCCAGCCAGGTACTGGGATGGTTGTTCTGCCAGGCAAGTATGCCCCTCGTTAATCCCTCGGTGGCCGCTACCCTTATTTTGATTCAGCCCCTGAGTGCCATTATTTTTTCCGCGCTACTGGTTGGAGAACGGCTCTCCGCCCTGCAATGGTTGGGCGCCATTATTATGCTGCTCGGGATCTTCCTCATCGGGCGTGCGCCCAAGCGCCGCTACCGGCTCGGGATCAAGCGGCCTTCGCTGCGGATTCGCCGCCGCCACGCATAACTACCCACTGCGCTACCAGAGCGCCCGGGTTACGGTATCAGCCAGGAGCCGCCCGCGCCGGGTCAAAACAAGGCGCCCGGAGCGCGCTATTTCTGCCTCTACTAAACCATCGCGAACCAGACCCGCCACCACCGCGGCATCCACGCCCCGCGGAATATCAATTCCCCGGCTCATCCGAATACCGAGCATGATTTTTTCTTCGCGTTGTTCAGCCGGACTGAGAATTTCCCGCTCCAGGGCCGGCGAGCTAATCGCCGAGTGGCTCATGGCTACCTCGCCCGCCGCGCGTGGCGCGGCGGCGCCGTCGTCGTTTCCAATCCCGCGAGCCCAGACGCGATCCGCGTACGCGCGCGGGTGTTTGACGTTCCAAAACCGTACCCCGTTAATATGCGAGTGCGCGCCGGGGCCGTAACCCCACCAATTCGCGTTCTCCCAGTAATAGCAATTGTGCCGGCATTCGTGACCGGGGCGGGCCCAATTGGAAATTTCGTACCAGCGGTAGCCGGCCGCGCTGAGAATATCGTCCGCGACCTCGTATTTATCGGCGAGCTCATCCGGATCGGGGAGGCTAATGAGGCCGCGGCGGGCCTGCATGCCCATTTTGGTTCCCGGTTCCACCATGAGTCCGTAGGCACTGATATGCGCCGGTTCGAGGGCAAGAGCCGCGGCCAGGGAGGTGCGCCACTGCCCCATTGTTTCCCCGGGCGCACCGTAAATGAGGTCGAGGGAATACTCCAGGCCCAACTCGCGCGCCCACGCGCATACGCGTTCTACCTGCCCGGGGCTGTGCTGGCGGTCGAGGGTGCGCAGCACCTCGGGTACGGCTGATTGCATCCCGAAAGAGATGCGGGTGAAACCGCCGGCGCGCAGGGTCGCGAGGGCCGCGCGGTCCACGGATTCCGGATTGCATTCCGTGGTGATTTCGGCACCCTCAGCCAGGCCGAAAGCGCTTGCGAGATCCGCGAGCACCGAGACGAGCTGCCGGGCGTCCAACAGGGTGGGCGTGCCGCCCCCGAAGAATACGGTGCGCAGCGCGGCGCGATTGGTGCCGGTGTCGAGAACCGCGCGCGAGAGCGCTATTTCACGGGCGAGGGACGCCGGGAAATCATCGCGGCCCGCCCCCGGCCCGAAGCTCGGCTTGGTGTAGGTATTCAAATCGCAGTACCCGCAGCGCACCGTGCAGAAAGGAATGTGGACGTAAGCGGAGAAACCGGCGCTCACATCCGGGTTCGGGAGGATGCCGGAAGCCGGAGCCGGCTCACCGTGCGGAAGGGAAGCCATCGGAGACTAGGCTCGCACCGCGAGAATATCGTGGATGGTGCGCCCGGCCGCAATGCCGCGTTCCTCAAAACGAGTCAAAACCCGTTCTTCCCACCGCGGTGCGAAACCGCCGCGCTCCGGGGTGGGATCCGCGGGGTTCGGGCGTTCACCGGCATGCGGATTCGTGAAGTACGGGGATGCTTCGACGACGTCGCGCATCTGCCAGGCGTAATTATCCCAATCCGTGGCCAGCCGCCACGCGCCTCCTTCCCGGAGCATCCCGGCCACCACCGTGGCAAAAGGCGCGGCCACCAGGCGGCGCTTGTGGTGGCGGGCTTTGCGCCAGGGATCGGGGAAGAATGTCCACACCTGCTCGACGCGCGGATTGGCAGCATTCGGATGGGTGGCGCTGCGCTCCGGCCCGCACGTGGTCACATCCTCCCCGCGCACCAGGCCCGCGCATTCCAGGCCAAAGAGGACGGGGAGCGCCTGGGCGGCGTCGGCCTCCAGCACCCGCACGTTCGTTACGCCCGCACGCAGAATACTGGCCACGCAGCGCGCCGCGCCGGGAGCCCACGCTTCGACGAGCAGCACATTATATTCGGGGTGGCGCTGCGCGAAGGAGACCCCGTGTTCGCCCGAACCCGGACCGATTTCCACGGCGAGCGGGGCCGCGCGGCCAAAAACTTCCGTGAGGTCACAGCGCGCATCGAGGGCAACCGTGGTGGCCTGGGGGCCGGGTGCCAGCGGCACGAAAAGCTCGGGGTGGCGGGCCACCGTTTCTTCGTGGCGCGCACCCAGGCGGGAACCGCGCAGGGAGAAGGAGCGGATGCGCCATTGGGAGCGATCTGGTGCGGGAGACTCGGCCATGCTTACTTCCCCGTGGGTGCTTCGGAGGTGAGAGCTGCCACGAAAGCTTCTTGGGGCACGTCCACGCGCCCGATGGACTTCATGCGCTTCTTGCCTTCCTTCTGCTTTTCCAACAGCTTGCGTTTACGGGAGACGTCGCCGCCGTAGCACTTGGACAGCACGTCCTTACGCAGGGCCTTAATAGTTTCGCGGGCGATAATGCGCGAACCCACCGCGGCCTGCACCGGGATTTCGAATTGCTGGCGCGGAATGAGGGTTTTGAGTTTCTTCGTCATCTCATTGCCGTAGGAATATGCCTTGTCTTTGTGGACGATAGCGGAGAAAGCATCCACCTGTTCGTGGTTGAGGAGCACATCGACCTTGACTAGATCAGAGGGCTGTTCGCCGGCAATATCGTAATCGAGGGAGGCGTAGCCCTTCGTGCGTGACTTGAGCTGATCAAAGAAATCGGTCACGATCTCCGCTAGCGGCAGCACGTAGTGGATCTCCACCCGTTCGGCCGTAAGGTAATCCATGCCCTGCAGCGCCCCGCGCCGTTCCTGGCACAGCTCCATAATGGAGCCTACGTAATCGGAAGGAGCCAGGATCGTGGCGCGCACGGTCGGCTCGTAAATCTCCCGAATTTTCCCTTCCGGGAATTCCGAGGGGTTGGTGACGGTGAGTTCTTCACCGGCGTCTGTGATGACCCGGTAGATCACCGAGGGCGCGGTGGCAATAATATCGAGGTCGAATTCCCGCTCGAGGCGTTCGCGGATAATCTCCAAGTGGAGCAATCCCAGGAAGCCGCAGCGGAAACCGAAACCGAGGGCCACTGAGCTTTCCGGTTCATACACCAACGAGGCATCATTGAGCTTGAGCTTTTCCAGGGCTTCGCGCAGATTCGGGAAATCAGAGCCGTCCATAGGATAGATCCCGGAATACACCATCGGTTTCGGATCGAGATAGCCGGGCAGGGCTTCGGTGGCACTCTCCCGCGCGCCGGTCACGGTATCTCCCACGCGGGTTTGGCGCACATCCTTCACCCCGGTGATGAGGTACCCCACTTCCCCGGCACCCAGCGCGGTGGTGGGGGTGGGTTCCGGGGAGATCACGCCCAGTTCCAGGAGTTCATGTTCGGTGCGGGTAGCCATGGTCCGCACCTTCGAGCGGGTAGTTAGCTCACCATCAACCACACGCACATAGGTGACGACCCCGCGATAAATATCGTAAACAGAATCGAAAATCATGGCGCGAGCCGGCCCCTCCGGGCGCCCGGAGGGCGCGGGAATCTCCGCGACGATCCGGTCCAGCAGTTCCGGCACGCCCGCCCCCGTTTTCCCGGAAACGGCTAGGCATTCCTCCGGTTCCACACCGAGCAGGGACGCCACTTCTTCCGCGATTTTTTCCGGCTGCGCGGAAGGCAAATCAATTTTATTGAGGACGGGAATAATCGTGAGGTCGTTTTCCATGGCCATATAGAGATTGGCCAAAGTTTGCGCCTCAATCCCCTGGGTGGCATCCACGAGCAGCACCGCGCCTTCGCAGGCCGCCAGCGAACGGTTCACTTCATAGGAGAAGTCCACGTGGCCGGGGGTATCGATCATATTGAGGGCGTAAGCTTTCCCCTCCACCGACCACGGCAACCGCACGGCCTGCGATTTGATGGTGATGCCGCGTTCGCGCTCAATATCCATCCGGTCCAGGTACTGATCGCGCATCTCGCGCTGTTCCACGATGCCGGTGAGCTGGAGCATCCGGTCAGCTAGCGTGGATTTTCCGTGGTCAATATGCGCGATGATACAAAAGTTGCGGATACGCTCGGGCGGTGTGGCGCCCGGAATAATGGCGCGCGATTCCTCAGCGGAAGAAATAGGCACGTCTCTCCTTCACAATAAACTCTGCTCAAGTATAGTCCTTGGACCATAATGGATATGGATATATCGGTCACGGGAGTTGCCATGAATGTTCCTTTGTCAGTGTTAGATTTCGCTACGCGGTACGACGGCGAAGCCCCCGCCGCGGCCCTGCACCGCTGTGTGGACCTCGCCCAGCGCGCCGAGGCTTTGGGATACACCCGGGTGTGGTACACCGAGCATCACAATATGCCCACGGTGATCTCCTCCTCCCCCGCGATTATCATCGGCTACGTCGCCTCCCACACCGCACGGATTCGGCTGGGTGCGGGCGGTGTCATGCTCCCCAATCATTCTCCGCTCGTCGTTGCTGAACAATTCGGGGCCCTTGCGGAGATGTACCCGAACCGTATCGATCTGGGGCTCGGGCGGGCACCGGGCACCGATAGCCGCACCCTCTACGCGCTGCGCCGCGATGCTAGCGCCTATGAGAACTTCCCCCGTGATGTGATGGAACTCCAGGGGTTCCTCGGGGATACTTCCCGGGTACCGGGCGTGGCGGCCTATCCGGGCCAGGGCACCCACGTCCCCCTCATTATTCTGGGTTCTTCGCTTTTCGGGGCGGATCTGGCCGCGCAGCTGGGCCTACCCTATTCTTTTGCTTCTCATTTCGCTCCGCGCCTGCTCCACGAGGCTATCGCCCACTACCGGGAGAATTTCCAGCCCTCCGAAGCCCTTGCCCACCCCTATGTCATTGCGGCGGTAAATGTGACCGCGGCGGAAACGTCGGAGGCTGCCGCGCGGGAATTTGAGCGGGTCAAGCGGGCTCGGGTTCGCAATATGCTGTTGCGCGGGGCGCCCGGCCGCGATATTTCCGATGCGGATCTTGCTGCGGTGCTGGACAGCGCGCAGGGCCGCCAGATCCTCGATATGCTCCGCTACACCGCGGTGGGTAATGCGACCGAGGTGGGCGAGTATCTGCGCACGTTCGCCCGGGATGCCCAGGCCGATGAGCTCATGATTTCGGTGCAGGCCACCTCGCATGAAGAATCACTGGCGTGCTTGGAGCTCACCGCCCGCGGCTACGGCTTGGATAGCTGAGGCAGGCACGGCGCGGGCAGCTAGGCGCGGCGTCGTACCGTATCGCGCAGCGTCGCATCCCCCACGCGCTATCGGCCGCCTCGCACGCCCGCGTTTTCTTTGTGGCACGATGGTCAGTATGCCTCTGTCGCAAAAACTACTCGGAACCGGCGAAGAACTCCTTGTCCATATGCACCCCGATGCCCGGCATTTGTTGCCGCGGGCGCTCGGTGCCGCGGCGGTGGTGTTCCTCGCGGTGCTCGGGGTGGTCGCGCTGCCAGGTAGTTGGCAGCCGCTGGCCGGGTGGCTGGTGGTG
The DNA here is from genome assembly GCF_059085665.1 of Actinotignum sp. usb-actsch-213. NCBI lineage: Bacteria > Bacillati > Actinomycetota > Actinomycetes > Actinomycetales > Actinomycetaceae > Actinotignum > Actinotignum sp. usb-actsch-213. The sequence goes on along the minus strand of NZ_JBHNSQ010000033.1, from coordinate 2,263 downwards.
GCGGCCGGGGTTCTCACGCTTATTGCGATAGCCGGGTGGCCGTGGCTGCAGTGGTATATGAGCACCGTGAGTATTACCAACCGCCGGATTATCACTCGGCGCGGGGTATTCACGAAGCTCGGGCACGATCTTCCGCTCGCCGCGGTGGCACGGGTGGAGGCGCAACCTACGGGTACCGGCACCTCCGGTTCCCTTCTTGTGACGACGACGTCAGGTGCCACGGTCATTCTGCGCCGCATCGCGAATCTTCCCGCTGTCACCACGTTCCTGAACACGCTACTGGACAAGCGCGCGGGAGAGGGGTTTCACACCGGGACCTCGCGCGAAACCGCCTGATTCTGGTAGTGTTTGGAGATGGACTTTCACCGGTCGGGTGGCAAGTCCTTGTTCTTTCGTAACAACCACGGGTGCCCCACGCCCGCAGTCCTACGAGGAACGCTTCCCTCTCCGACCATATTCATCTATCGCCTAGCGATTGACCGAAAGAGATATTTCATTGGCTAATATCAAGCAGCAGAAGAAGCGCGTTCTGACGAACGAGAAGCGTCGCCTTCGCAACCAGGCCGTTAAGTCGGAACTGAAGACCTACATCCGTAAGACTCGCCTTGCCGTGGAAGCCGGCAATGCCGAAGAAGCGGAAACCCTCCTGGCCGCGGCCTCCCGCAAGCTGGACAAGGCTGTGTCCAAGGGTGTTATTCACCGCAACCAAGCGGCGAACCGCAAGTCGAAGCTTGCTAAGCGCGTGAACGCACTGGCCAAGTAGGCTGTACCCCGGCCATGCAGGCCGGACCTCCGGCGCGGTTGTATCTCTTATATCTACCGCGCTGATACTTAGAGGAAATTAGAAAAAGCGGCTGGAACCTAGGCGTTCCAGCCGCTTTTCATATCGCTCACGAATTTTCTCATTCTTCTCCTTCGTGCTCGCCCTCGCGGTCCGCTTCCAAACTGCGGCGTTCCGCTTCCAAACGGCGCAGTGTAGCGCGTACTTCGTTTTCACGATGCCGGTGCCACAGCGCAAGGCCGAATAACGCAAGAGTGACAAGGCCGGGGATAAGAGCGTAGTCGTACCACGGGTTATCCCTCACTAGAGCCATTATCACGATACCCAACGTTGCACCGAGCCACGAACTTGCCCATATGAAATATCTCTTCGAGCGCATACCTCCTCCTTAAATCTCATTGCACGGACGATTGATGTTTTTATAAACTACCGAGATGGACACTCACCCAGCAACCCGAGTTCCCCTCATTCTTCTTCCTCGTGCTTGCGTTCCGCTTCCAAACGGCGCAGTGTAGCGCGTACTTCGTTTTCACGATGCCGGTGCCACAGAGCAAGGCCGAATAACGCAAGAGTGACAAGGCCGGGGATAAGAGCGTAGTCATACCAAGAACGCCTCTTCAGTACATTCAGTACAAAGCAGCTCAACACGACACCAAGTGCCAGTTGCGAGAAATAGAAGTACCTCTTCGAACGCATACCCCCTCCTTAAATCTCATTGCACGGACGATTGATTATTTTATAACCTACCGGGGTGAACGCTCCCCACAACAACCTAAGCTCTCCACATTGATTCGGCCCAGGTGCGCCTTTTTCCATAAGGTAACGTGAAAACGTTGCCAAGACGGTTACACAGGCAAGGCCACCAACCCCCGTAACTCCCAACGAACCGCATATGGCATTTCCAAGCACTCCACCGACAGCCATTCCAATCCGCTTATGTTCGTCCGTGTTGAGATAAAGGTATAGATACCAACCTGCGGTCACTCGGAACTGAGGAGCGTAGCCCTGCTCCCTACCCATGAGGGAGAGTTCTTGCGACGACTCTTTCGTCACCTTCCACCGCAAAGATCCCGTTGTTCGAAGCTGACCATCTGGTGGCACGCTTTCCGCTTCAATAAGCACCTTTGCCAAGTCTTGCGCGAGAGCGTCATCCTCACTGGTAGGTATCGACATATTAACATGAGACCCTTGCGGCACCTCGTCACCAGCAACAACTGCCGGGAGAGACCCGCCGCAGGCAAAAGCGAGAGTAACAGGAAGTACGGCGAAACTTTTGATAGACATAGCAATTCCTTCATAGATGTGAATACCTGTGACGCTTATTACAGGTACGATTTCACCGTAACACGAGTCACACTCACCGTAAATCAATTTCCTATTACACTTTTGCAACACTTCATTTAGCGCATATCACGGTTTGTTATATTTCTATCCAACAATCGAATTGAAGTCAGAATCCTGAAAGAAACTTATCTATAAGAG
>NZ_JBHNSQ010000032.1:0-312 GCF_059085665.1 Actinotignum sp. usb-actsch-213 | reverse complement strand
TGACGAAGGATCCGGCCAACGGCCAGATCCCGGCTTCGGCCACCTGCGAAGCGGGTAACGGTGCCACGTGCACCATCGGTACCGATGGCAACGTCGTCGTCAAGATTCCGGCGGGCGCGACCCCCGGCACCGACATTCCGGTGACCATCAAGAATGACGGTAAGACTCTCCACACACCCAAGGTGACCGTTACGGCGCCGGATCCGGTTCCGAACCCGGATGGCGATAATGACGGCGTGCCCGATGCTCAGGATCAGTGCCCGACCATTGCCGGACCGGCTTCCAATAATGGTTGCCCGGCGTGGAACGACG
>NZ_JBHNSQ010000031.1:0-31375 GCF_059085665.1 Actinotignum sp. usb-actsch-213 | reverse complement strand
GCGTCGTTCCACTTCTATCGCTCCCACGGCTTTGCTTTCGCTTCCCGCAAACTTTCAGGAAGCTTCCAGATACCTCGGGTTTCCTTAACATCATGACGCCTACCGAGCACACTCCCGAAGCGGCCATCCTCGTTGTTGATGATGAGCCCTCGATTCGCGAACTTCTTTCCGTTTCTCTCCGGTTCGCCGGATTCGATGTGTACACCGCCGCCGATGGCGCGGAAGCCCTCGCCCACCAGCAAAATCAGCACCTGGATCTGGCCGTCCTCGACATTATGATGCCGGGCATGGACGGCTTTGAGGTGCTGCGCCGGCTGCGCGAACGCGATCACGATCTGCCGGTGCTGTTCCTCACCGCCCGCGATGATGTGAAGGACAAAGTCCAAGGCCTGACCGTCGGCGGGGATGACTACATCACCAAGCCTTTCTCCCTGGAGGAAGTAGTGGCGCGTATCCGCGCGGTGCTGCGGCGCACCAGCCCGGAAGAAACCGAATCGGCGGTGCTGCGCTACGCGGACTTGGAAATGAACGAAGATTCGTATGAGGTCACCCGCGCCGGCCGGCCGGTGGAGCTCTCCCCCACCGAATTCAAGCTACTGCGCTATCTCATTATTAATGCCGAACGAGTGGTTTCCAAATCACAGATCCTCGACCACGTCTGGGATTACAACTGGCAGGGTGAGATCTCCATCGTGGAATCCTATATTTCCTATTTGCGGCGCAAAATTGATTCCCCGGAAGCCCTGGGGATTACCGATCAGGAAGAGGCCCGCAATCTCATTCCTCTCATCCACACTCGCCGTGGCATCGGCTACGTTCTGCGTGCTTCCAAATAACATTCGGTTATGACCCAACGTCACGATCCGCTCCCGCCGGAAAGCTCGGGGGCTGCACCGGTGCCGAGCCGCCCGGCGCAGCCTGGCAAGCCGGCTGCCGATTCTCCCGGGCGCGCCCGCCGCAGCGGAGTTTTCCGGCGCGCGCTGCGGCCGGCCCGCACCCTAGCCGGCCGCCTCATTATCGCTTTTGTCATCCTGGTGGGAACCGCGGCAACCTTTTTGGGTTTCGCCTCGGTCACCCTCCTCAAGCAATACCTGGTCTCCACTATCGACCAGGATCTGACCACGAATGCGCGCTCGGTGGAGCGGATGTTCCTGCAGGATCTGCCCGGTGCCAGCCAGTCCTCCTCCCTCAACCTCTCCGATTTCTTCGTGCGGGTCAATTGGGCTATTGCCGGGCAGCGGGACGTGACCACCTACGAACTACCCAATCCGGGGGCCGTAGAAGAATTCGGCTACCCGCGCGATCTCGAGCATATTGCCAGACTGGGGTCCGAAGAACCCGTGACGGTTCCTTCCACCCTGTATGGCTCTGATTGGCGGGTGCTGGTTCACCCTATTAGCCCTTCCTCCACCGGCGGTCTCATTACCGGGAATATCATTATTGCCCAGCCACTCGGGCCGATCGAGTTTACTATTGCGCGCCTGCGCCTTATTTTTGTGCTCGCCGGGCTCGCAACCGTGCTGGCGGCCGGCCTGGCCGTTACCGGTCTTGTATCGCGTACCTTGCGGTCCCTGCGTGATATCGAGGCGGCCACGCATACCATCGCGGAAGGACATCTGGCCGAACGTGTTCCGCACGGTCAGGACGACGACGAAGTTGGGATGCTCGCTAATTCCATTAACGTTATGCTCGCTCAAATCGAGCATGCCTTCGCGGAAAAGGAACGTTCGGAAGCAAAAATGCGACGCTTCGTTTCGGACGCCTCTCACGAATTACGCACCCCGCTAGCAACCGTGCGTGGGTATTCCGAGCTATATCGCCTGGGCGGAGTTCCCCCCGAGCGTGTCCCTGAGGCGATGGAGCGAGTGGAATCGGAAGCCAACCGGATGGCCGGGCTCGTGGAGGATTTGCTCCAGCTGGCCCGCCTGGACGAAAACCGCCCCCTTAACCTTGACTGTGTCAATCTTGCCAAGCTGGCAGATAACGCCATCCTCGATTTCCGGGTGCGCGCCCCGCAACGCACCGCCACGGTGGTTGCTTTGGATGGGAGCACCCCAGCGCCCGATACGGTGGAAGTCCACGGGGATGCGGATCGCATCACCCAGGTGATCGCAAATCTGCTTTCTAATGTGCTCGCACACGCCCCGGAAGCCAGCCCGGTAGAAGTGGCAGTGGGCATCGCGGAAGGCCACCCCACTATTGAGGTGCGTGATCACGGCCCCGGTATCTCCGAAGCCGATTCCCAGCGAATTTTCGAGCGTTTCTACCGCCCGGACTATTCACGTTCGCGCGAATCAGGGGGCTCCGGCCTAGGTCTTGCCATTGTTGCCGCTATTATGGCCGCACACCACGGTACCGCCCGGGCGCTAACCACCCCCGGTGGCGGGCTCACCGTGCAGCTCACCTTCCCCGCCCCGACCGAGCCGTGTCAGAATCCGGCAACGCCCGGCTAAGCGAGCTACTCAGTTTCCGGAAACTCGCCCGTCTCGCCAGCATCGGGCGTCTCGCCAGCATCGGGCGCCTCGGCAGCATCGGGTATCTCGCCGGTCTCGGGCAAATCGAAAGGACTGGCACCTTCCGGGGTGAGCGGGTGCGCACTTTTCTGCTCGAGCATCATCTCAATGGCGGTGAAGACCCGGCCCATAAAATCAGCCGGGTCTTCCTCCGCGAGGCCATACATAGGCCTGCCGATAAACAAAAAGACCTCGCCGCGGAATTTGGGGAGCACCGCACCCACCGGCATAACTTCATGCCCACCGGACATGGCGATGGGAACAATAGGAACATTGAAACGCTGGGCGAGGGCCGCGGCACCCGCCTTCGGGGTACCGAGTTCCCCGGTGCGTGATCGCGTGCCTTCCGGGAAAATCAGAATCGGAACTCCCGCGGCCAGTAGACGGCCCGTCATCCCTTTGGCGCGGCCGGGCTGGTATTCCGAACCAGCCTTCCCGGTGGGTTTTTTACCGCGCTCAATGGGATAAGTATTAAAGAACAACGAGGTGAGATTGGAGATGCCGCGGCGGCGATAAAAATAATCCGCGGCCGCCCCGGTCGCTAACCGCTCAGTGAGTTTATCGGGAAGCAGCGAGAAAACCATGGGAGCATCCAGGTGCGAGGAATGATTAGGCACCAGGATAAACGCGCCGTCCAGGTTTTCGATATTTTCCTCTCCCAGCACGGTGGGTCGGAGAATCGTGGACATGACCGGTTTCGTGAGGGCGCGGCGCACCCGATGCCGGCGGCGGGCTTTGGACTCATCCAAATACGGATCGATCGGTTCGAGCTCACTCACCCGCGGTCCGCCTTTCGCCCACTGCCATTAATTTTCCTTGCCACCCAGTTTACCGCGCAGCGCGGGCCCTTTTCCGCGAGGAAACCAATAATCTTGTAGCGCACCGTGGGGGTACAGCGGACTTTTCCGCGCGCGGCCGCCGCGAGCGCGGCCCGCGCCACCGTATCGGGTTCCAGCCAGAGCGCATCGGGAACCCCGGAGCGTTTCCCGCCGGAGTTGCGGTGGAAATCCGAGCGTACCCATCCGGGCAGTACCGCGGTCACCGTCACCCCGCTGCCGTGCAGTTCCACAGCCAGCGATTCGGACCATACCCGCACAAAGGATTTGAGGGCCGCGTAGGCGCCCATGGGAACAAAGCTCTGCACCGAGGCAATATTTATGAGGGTGCCCTTCCCTCGCGCAGCCATCGCCGCCGTGGCCGCCGCACCGATCCGTACTGGCGCTCCCGCCATGAGGGCCGCCGCGGCCTCAATCCGGTCCATATCCCCGTTCACGAGACTCTCGTAGAGACCGGCCCCGGCATTATTCACGACCACATCAACAGCATGGTCATCTAGGTAGCTGCACAGGCGTGCGACGTCGTTCCCCACACCTAGATCGCAACACATCGTTTCGCATTCCACGCCACCGGCCCGGAATTGTTCGGCAACGGCATTCAGGCGTTCCTTCCCACGCGCCACCAGAACCAGCGCGTACCCGCGGGCAGCGAGCTGGCGGGCGAAAGCGAGCCCAATACCGGAACTTCCCCCGGTCACCAGTGCCCGAGGCCGCTGCCCGGCGGGCGATGCGGAGAAGGCTGCGTCAGATATCACGTCTCTACGTTAGTGCACCGGCCGCGCCCGTGCACCTCGCCGACCCGGTTATCGCGTTCAGCTGGGCGAAAAGTGGCGGGCCCGGGGCGCTGCCAGCGGGCGCTCCGAGGGCCGAGCCGCACTCTCCCTCGGCGGTCCTAGCGTGCGAGAAGGCCCAAAGTGTCCCCACCCGGGCCGGGGCATGATTAGAATCAGTTGCGTTTGAGTGCGGAGGGCGACGTGCGTCGTCGTCCCCTGGCGAAAAGTTCGCCGCGGGTGCGCACCACGGTGGGAGGAAATATGTCCGTTCCTTCGTGGCTGCCGGTTTCTTTCGAGAAGGCAGTGACGGGGCTGGGGGCGACCGCGTCCAGCGCGGAGATTCAGGAGACGTGCGCTGCTGTTCTCAGGCGCTGGTCGGAACCTGATCGCATCTTCCACGATATTCACCACCTCACGGCCATGCTTGCCAATGTGGAAAAGCTCATTAACGAAACGCATCACCCGGATACCGTGCGGCTTGCTGCCTGGTACCACGGGGTGGTTTTTTCGACGTCGCGCTACCGTGTTTACACGAAACGCGGGGGTGAAGATGAGTTGCTTTCTGCGCGCACTGCCGAAAATGAACTGACGCAGCTCGGCATCGTTCCCGAAACCGCGCGCCGGGTGGCCGAATTGATTTGGGGTATGAAGGCGCCGGCGCTCACCGCGATGCCGGTTATGGGGCGCGCCCCGGCCACCAGCCTGGGGACCGCCGAGCAAGATATTGACATTATGGTGCTGCGTGATGCACACCTGGCAATTTTGGCCTCCTCCCCGCAGAGTTACCGGCGCTATACTCAGGCGATTCGCGAGGAATACCCACATATTCCCGATGAGAGTTTCTGGCGCGGGCGCGAAAAAATCGTAGCGAAGCTGCTGGAGCGCAAGCATTTGTTTTATACGCCCGAGGGCCAAAAATGGGAGGATGCGGCGCGTCAGAATTTGCAGGCGGAGGCCGCGAAGCTGCGCAAGCGCCTGGCTGAGCCGGAACCGGGTGCGGACGTGGCGCGAATGGCGGACGGTGCGAACGCTGCGGAGGCTCCACGCCCGGCAGGTACCGTTCGCCCCACGGATGCGGCGCGAACGGCAGATGTTACGCGCCCGGGGGATACCGATTTAGGTACGACGACGCTGCCACCCCTCACTGCGCCAGCCGCGCCCGTAACGCCGGCCGGAACAGATGCCTACCGCGATGCCCGTACCGAAACCTCCACTTTGGAGGCGGTGGAAGCTCGTATTCCGGAGGAGGATTCCGGCGAGGTGACGCGGGTGCTCCCGGTCGGGCCGGATACCGCAGCGAGTGAGCCGCAGCTGAGCGCCGAACAGATCCGTAAACGCCAACGCGAGGAAGTTTCCCAGGCCATGCTCAATAAGATTAATGAGCGGCGGCGTGCGGCGGAAAAGGAACGCGATGAAGCCATTGCGCTGGCGGAGAATATTGATTCCCCGCTCGCGGATCGCGCCCAGGCAGAGGTGTGGAAAGAAAAGGAACGCGAGGGTACGCCCCGGCGTAACCCACGCTATACGGAGACCATCCCGCCACTGATCGAAGATGACCCGGAAGGCGATATTGTGGCCCGGCCCGCCGCCCCCTCCCCCACGCACGGGATCGAGCGCGAACCGGATATGTAAACACGGCCGGGCACTCACGTGCGGCCGGATCGGTAGAGCGCGGCCGAACCTGCGAACTGCGGGCCGGGTCTGTTAGTGCTTCCAGATATACCAAGGGTGGCGCGCCCTCCTTTCGGAAAGCGCGCCACCCGAAAACTACCAGATCACGCTGGCAGCACTATTACTTCTTGGCGTCAGCTGTACCTGAACCTAGCGGTTTAGTACATGCCACCCATGCCGCCGTCACCCTGCGCGGCCGGAGCCGGCGGTTCGGGCTTGTCAGCCACCACAGCTTCGGTGGTAAGGAAGAGACCGGCAATGGAAGCCGCGTTCTGCAACGCCGAGCGGGTCACCTTGACCGGATCCATCACGCCCGCCTCCATGAGGTTGACGTATTCGCCGGTGGCCGCGTTGAGGCCCTCGCCCTTGGGAAGGTTGCGCACCTTCTCGGCCACCACGCCGCCCTCGAGGCCGGCATTGCTGGCGATCTGCTTGAGCGGAGCTTCGATAGCGTAGCGCACGATGGCCGCGCCGGTCGCTTCGTCACCCTCGAGCTTGAGGTCGGCGAAAGCTTCCTTACCGGCCTGGATAAGAGCCACGCCACCACCGGCGACGGTGCCTTCTTCCACGGCCGCCTTGGCGTTGCGCACGGCGTCCTCGATGCGGTGCTTGCGTTCCTTGAGTTCTACCTCGGTAGCCGCACCGGCCTTGATAATCGCTACGCCACCGGCAAGCTTGGCCAGGCGCTCCTGGAGCTTCTCGGTGTCGTATTCGGAGGTGGAGTTCTCGATCTGGGTGCGGATCTGGGAAACGCGCCCGTCGATCTGCTCCTGGTCGCCAGCGCCGTCCACGATGGTGGTGTTTTCCTTGGTAACAACCACCTTGCGGGCACGGCCGAGGAGCGTGAGATCGGTGTTCTCCAGCTTGAGACCAACGGACTCGGAAATGACCTGGCCGCCGGTGAGGATGGCCATATCCTGGAGCATTTCCTTGCGGCGATCACCGAAGCCCGGGGCCTTGACGGCCACGGAGCGGAAAGTGCCGCGGATCTTGTTGACCACGAGGGTGGCCAGCGCTTCGGATTCCACATCCTCAGCGATGATGAGGAGCGGGCGATCTGCCTGCATAACCTTTTCGAGAACCGGGAGGAGTTCCTTCTGGTTGGAGATCTTCGAATCCACGAAGAGGATGAAGGGATCTTCCAGAACGGCTTCCTGGCGCTCGGCGTCGGTCACGAAGTAGGGGGAGAGGTAGCCCTTGTCGAAGGACATACCTTCGGTGAGCTCAAGCTCCAGCTCCAAGCCGGAGGACTCTTCCACGGTGATGACGCCTTCCTTGCCGGCCTTATCCATGGCTTCGGCGATGACCTCACCAATTTCCTGGTCACCAGCCGAAATGGCGGCGGTGGAGGCGATCTCTTCGCGGGTATCAACTTCCTTCGCGTCCGCGAGGAGGCGTTCGGTCACGGCCTTGACCGCGGTATCGATGCCCTTCTTCAGCGCGATGGGGTTGGCGCCGGCGGCCACATTGCGCAGGCCTTCCTGCACGAGGGCCTGAGCGAGAACAGTTGCGGTGGTAGTGCCGTCACCGGCGATATCGTCAGTCTTCTTGGCGACTTCCTTGACGAGCTCAGCACCGATGCGCTCGTAGGGATCTTCCAGCTCAATTTCCTTGGCGATGGACACGCCGTCATTCGTGATGGTGGGGGCGCCCCACTTCTTATCGAGAACGACGTTACGGCCCTTGGGTCCCAGCGTCACCTTGACGGTGTCCGCGAGGAGATTGAGGCCGCGCTCCATGGAGCGGCGTGCTTCCTCATCAAAAGCAATGGTCTTTGCCATGCGATATTCCTCCAGAATCACTGTGGCCGGTGCCCGCGACGGACGACTTCCCGCGCGAAGCCTTTCTTCGCTCACGGTCAGCCTCACCAACCAGGTGGACTTATCACTCACATACTCGGAGTGCTAACAGAGATTCTGGCACTCTCTAGGCGTGAGTGCAAGCTGTGGTTCAGGTACGACGACGCAGCAGCCACCCGCCAGAAAAACGCGATATGCCCGCAATTCCGCGCACCTAGCTCCGGATGAGCGTCCCGAAAACTTGAGTGGGAAGCGCTCAAGTTTTAGCGGCTGGCGAAGCCGGGAATCTTGACGTGCGGTTCTTTAGCCGCGGGTATCTCCCGCCAGCACGACGACGATGCTATCTCCGCTCGCGCTGGCGTTTTCAACGAAATCGGTGATTCCCAATTCGGCACCGATGGCTTCCACAGTGGGTAGATCAGCGGCCGCCGGATAGAAAATCTGGGAGTGCGCCGGCGCCGCGTGCTGGTAGTTACCGATCGAGGTGGTAGTGAAGCCAGCTTCGGTGAGTTGGCGCTGGTGGGCGGCGGCATACCCGGAAATTCCGGAGGCGTTGAGGATGAGGGTGGAACGGTTGTGATCCACCGCAGCGGCCGGAGTCGGGGAAGCTGATGGTGAAGCTTCTTCCGCGGGCGCCGGTGCCTCCGAAGCGGGAGCAGGGCTGCCTTCCGCGCCCGATCCTTCAGTGCCCGCTTCGGGCGCTGGCGTTGCGGACTGGGCCGGTGCACTCACGCTCGGTTTCTGGGAGGGTGGCGCTACTGAAATCTGGTTCATTTTGACAATGCCGTACCCGAGAGCCGGGGCAAGAATGAGGATAGCGATAAGCGCGATCCACCACCTCACCGAGGATTCGCGCTTACGGTGCGCCCCGCGGGTTGTGCGCTGGCGCGCCGCGATATCAAATTCGTCTACTGGGTACTTTCCTGCCACACGGCTAGCCTAGCTGTTTTCCGCCGCGGCCGCCGCGTTCCTTATCGCGCAGATCCCGCAAACGGGTAATAGCCCGCACCACATCCGGATACTCCACTTCAGCACGCGGGTTATTGAGGATGCCGGACAGAATGAGGTAGTAGCGGGTGGGAGTCATGCCCAAGGCCCGAATTGCCTCAGTTTTCGTGCGGTACACGGCCCGCCAGCGCATCTCCGTGGTGAGGACGCGCAGCTCGTCGTCGTGCAAGGCAGGCCCGGCACCGCGCAGGAAATCCTCCCAGGCAGCTTCTCCGCTACCCTCGCTCGAAGGCGCGCCCGCAAAAGGAGGTTCCTCACTCCGGTACTCTGACACTATGCAGCCTCTTTCCGAAATCATCAGCCCCGATTGGGCGCGGGCTCTCGCCCCTGTTGAACCTATCATTCACGAGATGGGCACGTTCTTACGCGAAGAGAACGCGGCCGGGCGCGGCTATCTTCCCGCGGGCAAAAATGTGCTGCGAGCTTTTACCTATCCCCTGGATGCCGTCAAAGTTCTCATTGTGGGTCAGGACCCTTACCCCACCCCCGGTAATGCGGTGGGGCTCTCTTTTAGTGTGGCACCGAATGTGGCCCCGCCGCGCTCGCTCGTCAATATTTTTCGGGAATTGCACGACGACGTTGGAGCTCCGCTTCCCAGCAGCGGTGACCTCACGCCGTGGTGCGAGCAGGGTGTGATGCTGCTCAACAGAGTGCTGACCGTGACCCCCAATAACGCCAATTCCCATCGCGGGCGCGGCTGGGAGAAGGTCACCGATCACGCGATCCGCACTCTCGCGGCGCGCGGGAAACCGCTCGTAGCAATTTTGTGGGGCCGCAATGCTCAGGAGCTGCGCCCGCTGCTGGGAGACACCCCGGTCATCGCCAGTCCGCACCCCTCGCCACTTTCCGCTTCGCGCGGTTTCTTCGGCTCCAAGCCTTTCTCGCGGGCCAATGCACTTCTGGCCGAGCAGGGTGCCAGTCCGGTGGATTGGCGCCTGCCCTAGGAACCCGCACATTTTAATTTACTACGGCGTAGTATGAAACTAAGTGCGGGATTCCCACCCGCATATCACGCCTTTTCTCAATACGGTGTCATAGCTGAAGCCGCATTGAGAACATAATTTCCACGGGGGTACCCATGGCTAATCACGCATGTGCCTGGGGGCGTCTCGCCCTTGCCGCCGCGCTGGCCGGCGCCGGCATTTTCCTTCCCGCCACCGCGAAAGCGGGAGGCCCTGATCCGAGCCGCACCGTTATCGGAAACGTCGTGAATCCTACCGGTGGCGGGGTGAATTGCCGCGGCGGGGATACCTGCGTGGAGAAGGTGGGCGACGTCGCCCATGTGAGTTACACGCTTCAGGTAGCCCGTCTCCTGGGATCTTCTGATCATGTCCAGAGCGCGCAGGGCGTGGCTGTTTTCGTCCCGACGGTGCTGAAGAACGTCACATTGACGGTCACCAGTGTTCCAGACCATGCCGCTCTCGAGGCCCGCCTGACGCAACCTGATTTCGATTGGGAGAAGCGCTGGACGGTTCCCACCGTTCCCGTGAATCAGGAGTTGCCCATCTGGGAAGTACGCCGGGGTGAGGAAGGCGCGGTCATTGTCGATCCCGAGCTCAACCCCGGCCGGGATCCCGAAACTTTCCCCTGGTATCCCCATATCGGGCCGGATTTCGAGGATATGAATCTGGGTGTGTGGCATATGAAGGCCGATAGAGCCGTGTCCACAGATCCGCCGTCGTACCAGGCCTACGACGGCGTGGTCGGGAATATGGCTCTGTACGACGAATATTCTTTCGGACTGCGAGGCCCGGGCGTCTACACGCTCCGGGTGGAAGGTGACGTGGCGGTGCAATCGGAGGTGACCGTGCTTCCGGTGCGAGCCACAAATAAGCTGTGGAAATGTTCCCAGGAAGGTGGCGGTCCCGGATCGTATCTCGAGGGCTGCCAGAGCCTACAGGAATTTGAGTGGGGCCGCATGGGTGATCTACCCACATATTCGCTCAGTGACCCTGCGGTCAATGCGGCTGCGCGCGAACGGGTGACGGATGCCGGGTTGACCGGTTCGCCGCAGTGCGTCGCCACGAAGGAAAGCGGGCGCAGCGATCTTATCGGGACCGATATTGAGGGCGCGTTGGGTGCGGGCGATTGGTACGCCTACACCTATGCTCTCTACGCCAATCCCGCGGTCACGTATGACCTCAGCGGCATTGGGGAGGACGGTTGCGATCAAGCCGCCGCGGTGATCACGCTATGCGAGCAGCCGTCCCCGGAGCCTTCGCCGGAGCCGTCGTCTTCGCCGGAGCCGTCTACGCCACCCGATCCATCACCGGAACCCTCGACTTCCTCGGAGCCAGAACCATCTGCGTCCCCGGAACCGTCATCTTCGCCGGAACCGGAGCCTAGCGACCGGAGCGTTCCCAGCCCGACGCCGTCCACGCCCGCGCCGCCTACACCCACCGCGCCGGCTATTATCAGCACTCCCACGGTCCCGAGCACTCCGAGCGTTCCCAGCGCACCGCCTTCGGTAAGCACGCCGCGCCCAACCTCGTTGCAACGCACCGGAGCGAGCTCTGCTGCGGGCCTGGCACTCGCGGCGCTGCTGGGCGGAGCCGGATTAGCACTCGCGGTGGGGCGGCGTCTCCACGGCTAAAGCGGACCCGAAATCCGTCTGCCGCTACGGGCCCGCGCCCACCTCCCCTACGATGCCGCTTCGGATTGCTACGAGCCCGCGCCGGTAATGGCGATGGTGCCGGGAGTGGCATCGAAATTACCGACAACGGCACCGATTTCGCATTGAGCCGGGTAGAGCGCGGAAACCGCGTGGCCATCCGAACTGATAGTCACCGCCCCGGAACAGCGATCAGTGAAGCGCAGATTCCCGGTGTCCCCGCCGGTGAGGTCGGAGAGGATACTCGTCGGGGCACCGCTGGCGGGGCTGGTGTAGAGCGGCGTCGTCACGTTCTCACCATTGGGCCACACCCCGATAATGCTGATGGGAATCGGCTGCCCCTGCTGGATCCGCGGGGGTACCGTGACCTTGACGGAGCGTAGGCGCTGGAGCGGATAGGCGGTGGAGGTAGCTGTTTCGTCCCCGGCGGCTTTCGCGGTTGCCTCGCTGATCTCGGTGAGCCACCGCGAAAGTTCCTGTTCGTCTTCAGGAACGTGATACGAGCTCACCGTGGCGGTAATGGTCACCGGCTGGCCCACCGTAATGGTAGGAGCCTCCACGGTCCAGGCGCAGCGGGCCGTGAGCGAGGTCGTGGCATTGGAATGAGGTTTACCGGCGCGATCCCACACCACGTCGGCGCATTGCGGTGCCGCTGCCCCGCCCATGCCCGTCGCGTTCTGCTTGCCAGCCTGCTTCTTAGCGGTATCCCCACCTTCATCCTTGGGTTGCGGGGCGGGAATCACCTCCAGCATAGTGCCCGCAATCGGACTTTTCGCGGTTTTATAGGTGACGGTGTAGTCAATAACCTGGCGTTGCGGATTCCACTTCGCCTCGCGCACAATCGACAGCCCGGAGGGAAGCGGGTGATCCTCCAACCGCGCCTGGATCGGTTCGGTAGGAGTGGTATCGGCACTTTCCACCTGCGGCCACAGCATCCACACCACCCCGGCAATCGCCGCGAGGAGCGTCACGACACCCAGCGTCACGAGAATCCAGTGCTCGCGTATAAAACTCCCGGTTTTTTCCCGGAAGCTCGGCTCGCGTTCAACCACAGGCGCGGGTACATAGTTAAGGTCCAGTGCCGCGCCGGAACTAATAATGGTGGCCGACGGCGCAGCATCGAGCTCCCCTAAACTCTCACGGGAAAGGACGACGGCGGGGCGGGCTGGCGCCTCTTTCTCAGTATCATTAGCCGAACCGAGCGCCTCACGAGCAAGCGCGGCCGCACTGAAAGCACCGTCCAGCATGGTGGCTGGATAAAAGGCCGGTGCGGAGGTATTGATCTCCAGAGGGGCTTGGCCGGCAGTTGCTTCCAGGCAGACCGGCAATCTGCTGAGCACCTGCGCGGCATCCGGCCGGGTATCCGGGTTCTTCCCCACCAGCTCATCAAGAAGAGCTGCGGTATTTTCTTCCAGGCCGGCCAATGGAGCAATTTTCTCCGTGAGGTGGCGATGCGCAATAGTGAAAGGGTTGAGACCCTCCCCACCGAAGGGAGTGCGCCCGGTGAGCATCTCGTAGAGCATGATGCCCACCGCGTACATATCCACGCTCGGGGTGGCGCGCGCCTGCGCGATGAGTTCCGGAGCCATATAATCCGGGGTTCCCACGATGCTCGTAGTTTTCGAGCCGGTACCGATAATCGCGGCAATACCAAAGTCTGTTACTTTGACGTTGAAAAGGTTCTCCGCTTCGGCGCGCCCGCGTAGTTTTTTTCGGCCCGAAAGCAACGTGTTTTTGTCTGCTGTGGCGGCTCCTTCCGGCGCGCTCTCCACGGCTGGCGCGAGCGCGGTCAAAATAATATTGTCCGGTTTAATATCGCGATGGACGACGCCCTCCGCGTGTGCGCTCTGCAATGCTTCAACCACCTGACGGGTGAGATCCAGGGCGTCTTCGGGCGCTAAGGGGCCGTGCTCGGCAAGGTATTCGCGCAGGTTGGGGCCGGGCGCGTACTCCATAACGATGCCGAGTTTGCCGCCGTCGGCCACCAGGTCATGCACCCCAACGATATGGGGGTGGCTGAGCTGGGTGAGGACGGAGCGTTCGGTAATGAAGCGCCGCAGAATCTCCGGGTCACCCACGTATTCGTCGCGCAGGAATTTAATAGCAACGCGAGTGCCGTCATCCTTGCGCTCCCCCTCGTACACCACTCCGGAGGCACCGCGACCGATGGGGGCGAGGGCACGGTAGGAAGCTCCGAAATCAAATGCGGTACTCATGCGTCATCCCGCACGGTCACTGCTTGGATGAGGGTTGCGGTGCCGCCTTCGCAGGCGTAGCCGCGCCCGGCAGTCATTTTGACCGGGGAGCGCCGCGGGAGGCGCACGCCCAGGAGGTCGCCATCGTAATCGCGGTTCGGGTGGAGCAGAATCCCTAATCGCGATTTACGCAAGGTAGCCGTCCATTTGCCGTAGGCGGAACGCAGGTCATCATTACGGCCGGCCGCGATAATGAGGAACTGCTGGTTGGTGGTGGCGAGGAGATCCTTGAGGGCATCTTCCCCTTCTGTGATCTGGTGCGCGTCGTCGATCACAAGAATAGTGGGCGTGGTGCCCAGACCGGCTTCCGCCACCGCGGAGGGAACATCCTCGTGATCATAAACATTATCGAGGACATCGCTACCGTGCAGCGGGGAGCGGCGCGAAGCCAGGCCGATGATTCGCAAGGGGCTACCGACGGCCCGGGCATCGCCGGCCATCTTCGTGGCGATACCCAGGAGTACCGAGCTTTTCCCGCTGCGCGCCGGGCCGGAAATGAGCATATGTTCCCCGGCGTAGGCTTCCAGGCAGTAGTCGTGCAGGGTGGCTTCTTCCACTCCGACCGGGATAATCCAGGGCTCCCCCGTTAGCTGCGCGGTGGTGCTCAGATCGGATACCCGCAGGTCATCGCTCAGGCGCGCCACCACGGTGGTTTTCTCCACCGGCTGCCAGCGCGCTGTCACCGTGGCAATAGCCCGGTCCAGCGGGGTGGGAATGGTGGCCACATGCCCGTGGAGTTTCGTGATCGCATCCACGTAACGGCCCGGAACCTGGGCGGGAATATTATCGCGTGAGACTCCCACCAGGGAGTAGTCATACGAGTCGGCCAAGCGGTAGAGCCATTTCTGGGTGGTGACTTCATCCACCGCCGCAGGAATTGCCTTGAGACGCGAGGTGGCACCCACCATATGGATGCCCACGCCCGGCCCCTTGCCCCATACCTGGTAGAGCCCCTCGAGAAGTTCCACGCCTTCCGCATCATCGTATTCTTCACGCAGAGTGGCGAAAGAATCGATAAAAACGTAGACATCGGAATATTCGCCCGGGTCCGTGGTGCGCTTATCGTATTCGGTGCGCAGGTAGCGTAGCAGGCGCTGCTGGAGTTCACGATTGGCTTTGCCCGGCCCGGCATAACCAATGGAATGGGGCAGGTCGTGGAGGGGTTCCAGGCCGCGCCCGCCCAGGTCAAGGTACAGGAAATCCGTGGTGGCCGGGTCGGATGTTGCAGCGATCACGAGGGCGAGGGATTGCAGCGTCGTCGTTGTTCCCGAACCGGGGATGCCGGCGAGCATGAGATTACCTTCCGCGGGCCGCCAGCCGGCCGGAATTTGGCACTGGTGGCTGGGATCATCAGCGAGGGCCACGGCTACGGTATCCCCGCCCGCGCTCACGCGAATATTGGCCACGCCTTCGCGCGGGGTATCGGTATCGAGGAGCAGATCCACCCGTTCACCTAGCGGTTCGGGCCAGACGGGGCGCGGGGTACCGAAGCCCGCGGCGCGGTGGGCTTCTTGAATGGCGCGGATAAGAAGATCGACGTCGGATTCTTCATTCCCGGCGCGGGCCACGGTGTGATCGGGTAACGGCCCGCCCAACTCAATTTCGTCCACGTGAAGATCGGTGGATTGGGCTGCGTCGCTTATACCCGTCACGAGCGCGGTTTGTATGGGGTGAATATCTTCTTCCCCGAGTTTGATATAGGCACGCCCGCGCTGTTCGCGGCCGATACTGGAGGCGTGCGGCACCCCGATAACATTCGAGGAATCATCGCGCGATTGCACCCGCAAGGCCACCCGCATATTGGTATTCGCGAGGATATCATCATTGACAACGCCGGCCGGGCGCTGGGTAGCGAGCACCATATGCACACCGAGGGTACGCCCCACCGCGCCGATAGAGACCAGGGAGGAGAGCACGTCCGGGTACTCTTTCGCGAGCTGAGCGAATTCGTCGACGACGACGAGAATGCGCGGCATGGGCTCACTGGGGTTCGTCGCCAAGTAGTTATCGAGGTTGTCCACCCCTTCCCCCGCAGCCGCGAAGCACTGCTGGCGGTAGAGCATCTCAGCTTCCAGGGCACGCAAGGCGCGGTAGGCCAGGGAAGGCTCCAGGTTCGAGAGAGTTCCGATGGTATGCGGAAGCTGGTCGAGGGTGGCGAAAGCCGCCCCGCCCTTGAAATCAACCAGGATAAAAGTGAGGTGCTGAGGATCTACCCGGGCGGCAAGCCCGGCCACCATGGTGCGCAGCATCTCTGATTTACCCGAACCGGTGGTACCACCTACAAGGCCGTGCGGGCCATCCCGAACCATATCCAGCCAGTATGTCCCATCTTCGGATACACCCAGCGGGAAACGGAATCCCCTGTTGTTCTGCCACAGCTGGGTGATATCCGCGCTGGTCATATCGCGGGAAAGCCCGAGCAGCCCGAGAAGATGAACAAGGGGAGGAAGGGCCGCGCCGGCATCGCGCACTTCCGGATCGTCGAAAAGGGAGAGGGAACGCGCCCATTCTTCCAGGCGCGGCTCTGTGGATACCGCCCCGGCAATATGTTCGATGGTGACATCCTCGGAGGGGATACTCAAAGTCAGCTCCGCCCCGGGTTTCGCCTCGATAACACTATGGCAGGAAGCGGGGAGCTGTTCGGGGCGGGTGGCCAGCACGATACCGCTGACTTCTTTGGCTTTCTGGGAGACGGGCACATCTTCCCCGCGGTAAGCGAGGAGGTCACGTGCCGGGCAATCCCGGCCTTCCAGGAGTGCCACATCATCTATAACGAGGAAGAGGGAGGCGGAAGGCAAGCCGTTGAGGCCATCGCGTAGGCCGCGCAGCATGCTTTGTGCCGGGGTGCGTTCGAAAGCAAGATAGCGATTATTCGGGTTAGCGCCGCCCACGCGAGTATGGGGCAGCCAGGCGCACCAGCGCCAGTGTTCGGAGCGAGCCCGGTCCGTAGCAACCGCGATCGTCATATCGGCCGGCCCGGAGAGGGTGGCCAGCTGAGTCACCAGGGAACGCGCCAAGGCCACAGCCTCGTCACGCTCACCCCAGATACCTACCGGGCCCTTGGTGAAATCCACCCGGACCGGGGCGGCGGGGATGCGGGCCAGGTCGAGGACCTCGCGTACCCGCGGCTCAGGTTTAGTGCTGGCGTTGTCGAGGGGAACCTCGAAGGGAACCGGCCCGGTACCAATCTGGGCGCTGCCGAAATCGAAGTGGTCGGAACGCACCTGCCATAGGCGTGGCCCGCCACACCGGGCTTGTTCAGCCAGCTCGTGCTGGTAGGGTGTTTGGGCCCGCATCCGGGAACGTTCCACCAGGGCGGCTTTACCGATATCCACGGTAAAATCCTGGAGCGCCGCCACGAACTTTTCTTCTTCTTCGATTTTGCTTTTCTTGGAGCGGCGCTTCTGTTCAATAAAAGAACCGATAGCGATCACCGGGGAGAAAAGCGCGATGAGGGCGAAGCGGAAAGAACCGAGCACCGCCACGAGCACCACGGCCATGAAAATCGGAGCCAGAATCGCGGCCCAGGAGAGCCGGCCGGGTTTTTCCGGCATTTTCTTTTCCGGTACTTCGAGCTGTTTGGGGTGGGCGGGCAGAGCTCGGCGCGGGGGCCGGTTAAAAGCGACCGTGGACACGGCGGTGAGCACGCCGTGAGCGGCGTCGTCGTTCTGTTGCGAAGTATCCTCATCACGCTGGACCGCTTCGAGGTAGAAGGCCCCGATGCCGATCACGTCCCCGGGATGCAATTCGGTGGCGCCTTCCTCCCCTTTCAGGGCCGCGCCGTCCAGAATGGTGCCGTTCGAGGAGTTATCGTCACTGACCCACAGGCCGTCCTCGCGCACTTCCACGAGGCAGTGCGACCACGAAACCGTAGGGGAATCCAGGTGGATATCGGCTTGCGGGCTGCGGCCGATGCGCAGAGCGCGGCCCGCGGGAAGGGAGATATAGCGCCCGGTATCCGGTCCCGCCGTGATGATGAAGCCCCATTCCTCGGTGGGACGCTCCGGTTCGACTGCGGAAATGACGCTTCCCTCGTGCACCCCGGCGCGGGCCAGGGTGGTTGAGGGGGTGACCGCCACGCCGTCCACCCACACGGTGGCCCATTCGCGCCGGTCGAGGTCGGCGCCGTCGAGGATATCCCCAAGGCGCGTTTCTTCTGTCACGTTTGTCAGAGAAAACAACCGATCCGAGTGATCGCTCCTAATGACAATACGCATATCGTTTTCCGCTGTGCCTTTACCTTCAGGGGCCGCACCTGGGGTGATGCGGGCGGCCCGCTCCGCTTTTCTTCGAGGCGTTCCTTAGTGGGCACCCTCAGAGGAAATCCATTCGATGCGCCCGTCCACGATGGCTGCTTGCACCGGGCACGGACCTCCACTTGCGCTTCCCGCGGCGCTGCCACCGCTCCCGCCGCTAGCGGCGCCGCCACCCGTGCTACCCCCACTTCCCGCGCCGCAGCGCGCCACCCGTTCGGTTCCCGATACCGCAGCTTCGCGGGCTTCGGGGGTGGTGAGGGCCTGCATGATTTTGGCCGGGTCGGTGGAGTTGGCCACCGCGGCCGCGGCCACGAAGCTGAGAACCGCATCGTGACTCAGGCCGTCCGCGTACTGCCAGCGCTCGCTGAACTCGGTGTCATCCCGCAGGGAGAGAAGCGCGCCGTTGGTGCGCATCACTTCCACAGCCTGGAGGAAACCACCTGCCGGCAACCCGCTGGCATCCGGTGAGGTGAGGGATACCCCGCCCGGGGTGGGGAATCCGTAGCTGTAGATACCGGCAATCGGGGTGCGTGCGTCGGTGAGGCCCATGCTGAGTACGCCGTTGAAAGCTTCCGGTCCCACGAGGATCGGGCCGTCGTATCGCGCCCCGCGCAAGCCGGTGATCTGCTGGGCGATCGTGGATGCCGGAGCGTCAATAACCACGCAGGGATTGGGCCGCCCCAGGGTGGCTTCCAGCACCTGGGCACTCACGGTGGCCGGTTCGGCCAGGCCGATATGAGCGTCGACCCCGCGCACGCCCCGCACCCCGTTGGCGAGCTCCCCGCCCACCGAAACCACGGTGGAACACTGGAGGTCACCGAGCTGGTTGGTCAGCCCGGTGATCCAGCCACCCGCGGTGGGTAGCTGGTAATGCGCACCCTCGGGAACATCGGCGGAGGGCTGGAGCTGGTAGGGGAAGATAATGGGGAGCCCGGCATCGGCGGCCGCGTTCGCGAGCGCCAGGGTGTGGCTACCGGTAGTGAGGGCAATGACCCCGGAAACATCGCTATCGGATAATTCGGCGATGGCGGCGCGGGCGCCGTCGTCACTACCCTGATCGGAGACGGTCACAAGTTCTACCTGGGTGCCGCCCTGCGCGAGGCGCCATTGCGCCACTCGCACTCCTTCACCGCTGAGGTCCCAGCCCGGACCCTGGGTGAGGTCTTCCGTATAGGATACGACGACGCCGAGCTTGAGCCCTTCGGGCACATTCTCCACGGCGAGCTCCACGGATGCCGGCGGGAAAGCCTCGAAGTCGGGGGCGCTGGCCGTCCGCGCCTTTTCCGATTGGTACCGGAAGAACCAGATCAGGGCCGCGAGGAGGGCGAGCAGCAGCAGAGCGGCCAGAATGCCAAGTGCGGTGCGGCGCTTATCACGAGCGGGTTCGCCGCCCGCCGGGTAGGCCCCGGAGGATTGAGTTTGGGCCTCGGAGTGCTTAGCGGATTCGCTCACTTTTCCTCCTCGGTAGGAATGACGTGGAAGGAGTACATCCCAATTTCCGCGTTGCCGGATGCCGGGAGCGTGGGCAGCTGTTCGAGGCGGGCCAGGGAGGCGCGCAGGCGCGCGGCCCCGAAGGCATCCGCCCCGAGGGCCGAACGGTACCCGGATTGAATGGTTGTGGTGGTCGCGGTGGAATCACTGAGCTTGGCATCGGCAATTCCAAGGTGGCCTTCGGAGGTTTTCATGGCTCCGAGTAGGCCGCCGCCACCGGGGGTATTGGTCCCGATATCCGCGAGCACGTTGACGAGGTCCTGCATAATGAGCGCGGACACGGCATCCGAATTGGTGACCGCGTTGCGGCTGGTTGTGCTCACGGTTGCGCTGTTCTCATCCATGAGCTGGCGGGTTTCCGCGTCCAGGGTGTTATTTGCCTCCGTAATCAGACCGGTGGTGCTCCGCACCGCGCTGGAGCCGGTATTGCGCAGGTTCTCGGAGAAGACCGTTAGCTGGTTGGACACGCTATCGAAAATCGCGCTGGAGGAACGTTCGGTGCGGTCCCGCGCGGTGGAAACCCCGCTGTAGAGGCGGTCACGATTCGTAGTGCCCGTTTCATCGGTGCGGGTCTTCGATTTTCCAACGAAACCGTCCAGTTCCGCGGCAAAGGCATCCAATTCACCCACCACGTCACGGGCCAGCGGGGCCAAATCCGCGTAAATATCAACGGTGGTAGCGATGTTCTTATTGAGTTCATCAACCATCTGCGCGAGTTGCGCGGTGCGATCCTTGCGCTGATCATCGAGGCGCGCACGCTCGGCATCCAGATCCTTGAGGATTTGCTGGGATTGCGTGAGGCTCTCGCGTAGCTGCGCGAGCCCGGCAATAGCTTCCGGCTGATTCGCTCCGCTCAGAGATTGGGTTGCCTCCATAATCGAGGTGATGTGACCGCGAGTTTCCTGCCCGAGGAAACGCACGGATTGGCGGTATTTGCCCGCACGATTACCGATCATTCCCGCGGTATGCGGGCATTCGGCGCCGGTGAGATCGCGAACAACCTCCCGCACGGCCTTTTTATCGAGCTTGGGATTGGCGATCGGCTCCTCGGCACCAACCTCACGGGTCAGGCCCGCGTCAATACACATGGATTCCGTGATCTCGGTGAGGCGCTTATCCTGAGCCTGGTTGCGTTCAAAAGCCTTCCCAGCTTCCGCATTCACCCGCGCGAATTCCTTATCCAGGGTATCCACGAGTTTGAGCGCGGCATCGAAACGCTTCTTGAGTTCGTCAATATAGGGCGTCATGGGCGCGCTGGAATCTACCGTTTCGGGCGGAATCTCGTGGGGAGCACCCGCGCTGGGTGCCGTGCTAGGTTCAGGCGAAGCAGAAGGTTCAATTCCCGCGCTCGGTTCCGGCACCGCGCTGGGTTCGGGCGAGCCGGAAGGCTCGGTTCCCGGACGCGGCGGCAAGCTGGGAGAAAGCCCGGGCATGGGTTCCGGCTGCGGCAAGCGGCCCTCATGCTGGTAGATCTGGAGGTCTTTCGCGAGGGTATTCACGCTGCGCAGCGCACCATCCAATTGCTCAACCGTATCCAGGTTCTTGTGCTGAGAGCCGCCACGCAGCTGGGTGACCAACTCTTCACCTTCGGCACGCACCTGGTTGCTCAGCTCATTCAAATCGTGGTGGGCGCTGAGAACCGTGCAGGTCAAAGTGGTGGCAACAGCCGGATTCGCGCAGTCTTCCGGGGAGGGATTTTGCGGCCCGAGGATGCTGTCCAGATCGGAAAGAATATGTTCCTGGCAGCGGGTGGTGGTGGCACTCAACGCTTCCAGACGGGCGGAGAGGCCGTTGATAACCCCGTACACCCCACCGGCCGGAATCACTTCTTCCGGGTTGGTGACGGTGGGCAGGTCATCGCCCACCGCCGGGCCGCTGGGCTTGGGCGCCGGCGAAAGCGTGGCCATGGGGATGGAGCTTGCCGTTGGCCTGGGGCTGGGATCCCCGTTCGGGAGGGTGGGCCACGGCGACGGCGCGGCACCCGTACCCGCAGAAGCAGAAGGCGAGGGGGTCGGGGATGCCGGCGCGCTCGGCCCCTCTCCCGGGCTGGGAGCCGTCGGGGTGGGAACCGCCGGGCTCGGCGTAGCCGGCAGGTCTTCTTCCAGACCGAAGTTGATTTCGCAGGTATCGGGGTTGATATCGATACGCGGCCGGGGAGCATCCGGGTTTCCCAAGAGGGTGCGCACAGTGGCAGTTGTTTCCGCCAGCGAACTTGACATGGTGGAGCCCGTGCTGACGAAGAGGCTATTGAGGCGCGATTCCAGGCTCTCCAGCGTGGATGAGACGGACTGCGCCGAATTCTCGATGCGCCCGCGTGACATCTCCAAATCCCGGATGGTGCGCGAACCAATGGAACCGCCCGCATTGGCGAGCATGGCACGCGCATCTTCAAGGGCGGTCCCCGAATCCGCGAGGATATCCGCAGATTCTTGCAGGGTACGGATCGTTTGGGAAACGAGCAGTGTTTCCTCACGTTGCTTGCGCGAATCCGGGTTGATACCGAAGCCGGGCTGCGTCGCAATATTAATAACGGGCGTGACGAAATCCTGTGCCTCAACAACCAGCGTGAAATGCAGGAGCGAGGTGGTGGACCCTACTCCGGTGAGTCCAGCCCACTGCACCGTGGTGGTACCGCGGTCATTAACGGCGACGACGCCGTTGGTTGCTCTACCTTCATCGCCGGCCTGGGGAGTCCGAACAGCTTCGGGGGCAATTCCGGGCAATTCCACACCGGCAGCAACCGACATCGGGGTGGCCACCAGGACCTCGTGACTAACCGCGCGTCCGTCAATATCCGCGTTCACCCGCTCCAATTTCCCTGTGATATTTTGCACAGTGACATCGATGCGGACCGGGCCGGTAGCGCCGGCAACACTGCTGGCATCCGAGGTGGTGACCCCGTTAAAGGTGTAGGAGGTCACCACCCGGATGGGGAGCTCCCCACCGGCTGCTGCAGGATCAATACGGTGGCCATCGCCGCCGGCCATGGCCGTAATGGCTCCGTCGCTACCCACCTGGATCGTGACAACTCCAGGGTCGGCCTGAGCCGGGACGGCCACCGCCACTCCGGCTACGGCCAGAGCGGGAACCGCCAGAGCCAGAAGCGCTGGCCGGCATCGCTTCACAAAGTTGCGGACAGGGAACATTGGGCGCCTTTCGTAGTGTGGTGAGCGCATGACGGCCACACCCTATCACTATGTAATGACGTATTTCCGTGGCTTAAACCGCGCCAGAAAGCCGTTTCCCGGGAGTTTGGTTTTTATTTACCTTGGGGGCACATACTATGCGGATTCACCTTCGCTTTACGTTCCCGCACGGCCGGAAAGGCGCCGTCGTCGTATATTGCACCGCAACGCAGTCAAGCCCTCCGCAAGGTTAACGCAAGCCCACCACCATCCTCGCAATTGTTATCAATTTGTAATATTTCACGTTACGGAGTATTTACCCGGGGTCAGTAGCGTCGAAGGCGTCGATGGCTAGACATGACAATGTCGCCCTGTCGGCACTGTCAGAACTCTTCTCTACCCAATAAGGAGACCAATCATGGCTCGTGTTCTTACATCCAGTGAAGCCAAGCAGGCCATTCAGCAGATGCAGTCCATTATTAACGGTGGGCTGACCGATCAAATTTCGCAGCTTGATACCCAGGGGCAGATCCTCTCGGATGCGAATGTGTGGGATGGTCCGCTCGCTCAGCAGTTCCGTGGTGATGTGTGGCCGCAGACCAAGTCGGCTCTGGACAAGGCCAAGCAGGAACTCGAGGATCTGCGTAACCAGCTCGACCAGATCTCGACCAATATCTTCACCGCCGGCGGCGGCGAGTAAGCACCACACCACCACCAGTCCGATTTACGCGCAATCCGGGCGGTTCACCGCATTTGCGTGTCACCCACGCGGCGAACCGCCCGGATCTTGCGTTTCCTTGTATTTCATTTCTTCTCTATGACTTCTTCATCGCCCGCACTGTCTCGCCTCGCCACCACAGCACACCGTCACGTGCCCCGCGAGGCGCTCACACTGAGCGCGCGAAACACAGCTTGCCCAGCCCGGATGTCGACTCATAACGATAGGTAGTTCCCATGCCAAGACCCAACGTATATACCGGTTTCGAAGCCGGTCTCGCGAGCAATTTAAAGAGCGCCATCAACAACGCGATTGAGGCGCTGAACACCGCCCAGACCACTCTCAACGGCGGCATCGCCTACGCACAAATTGACTTCGCCGGGCGGTTCGCGGATTTGTACGCGCAGAATATGGATATCCAGCGCGCGGATAAAGAGATGCTGGTCGCGTCTTTGCAGGCGCTGGAATCGGGCGTTACCGAACTGGAAGAAGCCGCGCGGGCCGAACAGAAGATGATCGATATCTTCAACGCCTGGGAAGCGGACCACAACCGCTGGCTCGCGCGGCGGCCCATTAACCCGGAGCTCATACCGTTGTGGCTGGCTAACGAACCACTCCTCATCCCTCCGAGTGCGCGTTACCCGGGTACCCCGCCGGCGCGTTCCATCGATCAACCTTCCTTACCCCAACACGACACCCCCATGCCGGGCAGCGGTGGGGGCGGCTCAGGCGGGCGTTCCTCCTGCTACCCCGCGAACCTGTACGAATACGTACTAGCGGCCCGTTCAGCGCATGACACTCTTGAAAGCCATCCGCGTGCCTTGCAGACTGCCGTCAGTTCCTTTGTGGGCGGCTGGAAGTTCGGAAATCTCAGCGGTGGGGAAAGCATCGCGTGGGGCATCAATGATTACATTCGCAATAACGATAACGATGCCGAGTGGATTGATGTGGTACGCCAGGCCTTCAAGGAAGCCGGCGAGGGTGGTCCGGTGCTTACTTTGCTGGATTCGTATATCGATGCGGTGCTTGATGATGCTGGTGTGGATGCGGGGCGTAAGGCTATTGGGGTGGCGTGGCCGGTTTTGACTGGTCAGGTTGTTAATTCTGCTTTGGTGTCTGATCCGGTTAATAGTGCGACGGGTAATTTCCTGGAGCCGGAGTTGGATATTAGTTTCCCTGCGGGTTTCCAGGTGGGTGGCTTGTCGCGGGTATACAACTCGATTCTGGCTCATATGCAGCGCGCGGGCGCGGATGATGCTCCCGTGCGGGGTGTTTTCGGGACGGGGTGGACGAGCGTTCTTGACCAGTGTCTGGTAGAGCGTGCGGATTACCTGGTGTGGATGCGTGAGGATGGCCAGCATATCTACTTCGCGGTGGATGGTAAGCGGTTCGGGCCTGGTTCGGGTGTGGTGCGTGCTGAGGGAGAAAACTTCTGGGTCCGCGCGGTTATCGTGCCTGGCGATAGCGAAGGAGTGCTGGGCTGGGAAGTTTCGGATAATACTGGCCAGCGTTGGGTCTTCACCCGCGCTGGTGTTTGGCTTGAGGTGTGCGGGCGTGAAGGTTTCGGAGTGCGCGCCGAGCGCGACCGTAAAGGCCTGGTTACGGCTTTGGTCAGTGAGCGTGGCCGGCGTATCGAGATGGAGTACCTGGATGGCCGGGTGGTTGTGGCCCGCGGCTGGGATGGTACCCGTTTCGAATACCATTACGAGGGCGAGCATTTGGTGGGCGCGAGTGGCCCGCATGGTACCCGGCGTTATGAGATTGATGATGCGGGGTTGGTTGCGCGTGTGGTTGCGGCAACTGGCGTGGTTGAGTGCGTGAATATTTACGACGACGCAGCTCGCGTGGTCAGGCAAACCTCTGAGCACGGCCGGGATACTCGTTTTGCTTATCTACCGGGCCGGGTCACGGTGGTCAGTGATGCTGATGGTTCGCGTTCGAATACGTGGGTGGCTGATAGTCGGGGTCGTACTATCGCCGCCCGGGATTCTGACGGTAACCGCCAGACCATGTCTTATGACCGGCACGGGAACTTGTTGCGGTCCCGGGATCGGGATAATAAGGTCACCACGCATTTTTATGATGAGCGTGGGCACTTGGTCCGCACGGTTTCCCCTGCTGGTGGGGAATTAACCGCCACTTATGATGGTCTGGATCGCTTGGTTGAGGCGGTGGGGCCTACTGGCCTGGTGGCCCGCTATGAGTATGAGGGTGAGAGTCGTAATCCGAGTCGTTTTGTTGATGCGGCCGGTGGTATCACCACGATGGAGTGGGAGAACGGGCTCTTGGTGAGAGCCACGGACCCGACGGGAGTATTCCAGACTATTGGCTATAACGATACCGGTGAGATTACTTCTTTCGCTGACGCGTTGGGCAATACCTATCGGATGGAACGTGATAGCGCGGGGCGCGTGGTTGAGATGGTCACGCCGCTTGGTTTTGCTACCCGGCTTGTTTATAACACGGATGGCACCCTGGCTCGCCGTGTTGATCCGGATGGGGCCACCACCACGATTGATTACGATGCTTATGGGCGTCCGGTTGTGGTGACCGATCCGGGCGGGGCGAAAATGACGCTGGTGTACAGCGAGGTTGATGGCCGGGTGGAAAAGATTATTGACCCGCTAGGCCATGCCTTGAGTAACGATGTGGAC
Source organism: Actinotignum sp. usb-actsch-213 (assembly GCF_059085665.1). Taxonomy (NCBI): domain Bacteria; kingdom Bacillati; phylum Actinomycetota; class Actinomycetes; order Actinomycetales; family Actinomycetaceae; genus Actinotignum; species Actinotignum sp. usb-actsch-213. The sequence continues at coordinate 5,665 of NZ_JBHNSQ010000031.1, read as the reverse complement.
GACTTGGGTAATCTGCGTTCCATCACTATGCCGGACGGGGATGAGTTCACTTTTGTTTTTGATGCTCTCTCGCGTTTGAAGCAGATCGCTGACCCGGTGGGGCATGCGTGGAAGTTTGAATATGACGCGGTGGGGGATCTCTCTACGGTGATTGACCCGGCTGGGGTTACTACCCGGACGGTTACGGATTCCAAAGAGCGTACCGCTACCGCAGTTGATAGCCATGGTCATGGTGCGGTTGTGCAGTTCGATGAGTTCGGACGTCCGGTGGCTAGTTATGACACCGCGAAGAACGCCTCCGTGGTTACCTACGATATTCGGGGTAATGTCACGGAAATGTTGGACGCTGAAGGCGCTTTGACAACCCTGGATTATGACGCAGCCGGGCGTGTGGTGCGGATGACGAGTCCGGGTGGGAAAACTACTGACTACACGTATGGGTCTTCCGGGCGTCTGGATGTGCTCACCACCCCGGAAGGCGAGACACGTTTCGAATACGATGCCGACGGGCGTGTGGTTGCCACGGTGAATACTGCTGGGGAGCGTTCTAGTTTCGAGTATGACTCGTGTGGGAGGTTGCTGCGGGCTAAGGTAGCCGGGCGGGGTACCTCCGAGTTCCGGTATGACGTGTGTGGGCGGGTGGCTTATTCGCGGGATATCCTCACCGGTGTCCGTTATTTCCGGTACGACGCGGCGGGGAATCTTATCTCGGTGCGTAACGGCCTGGGTGGTATCACGCGTTATGAATACGATGTGCGTAACCGCCTGGTACGGGTGGTTGACCCGGGTGGCGGGATCACCGAGCGCGTGTATGACAGTGTGGATAACCTCCTCTCGGTCACTGACCCGCTCGGGCGTAGTGTATCGGTGGCCTATGACAAGCTCGGCAACCCACTCTCCCGCACGAGTGCTGATGGGACCGTGACGAGTTTCGAGCACGAGGATGGCATGGTGAGCCGGGCTCGTATCGATGGCCGGGAAGTCTTCCGTTCCGAACTTGATTATGAGGACCGGACCCTTACTCTCACCGATGGTGAGGAGAATCGGTATGTGTTCACCTATGATCGCTTAGGCCGTCTGGTTTCCCAGAACAGTACGGTGGCAGGGGTGGCACGGTGTTCTACCTGGACGTACGGGAAGGATGGGGAGCGGACCTCTTATACCCCGGCTGGTGGGGCAACTTATCGTTATGGCTATGATGCGGTTGGGAATCTTGCCACAATCACGCATCCGGACCTGGATACGGTCCGCTTTGGTTACGATCCGATGGGCCGAGTCACCCACATGGTTGCCGGTGAAGATACCCACCAGTGGGCCTATAGGGATGGTTTCGTCTCTCACCATACGCATACTCGTGATGGCGTGAAGGAAACTACCCGTGTTGAGCATGATTCGTGGGGTCGTGTTATTGCGATAACCACCGGGAGTGAGAAAGTCTCTTATGAGTATGGTGGGGATGGCCAGCTTACTGCTGCTATCTCAACCAGTGGCGTAAAGAAGACGTGGGAGTATGACGAGGCTGCTCGTATTATCCGCTTCACCGACGGTGAGACAGTCAGTGAATACACCTATGATCGGGCGAGTCAGCTCGTCGAGCGTCGCCACACTAGCCCGGAAGGCACGAGTCAGACGGTTTACGGCTATGACGCGGATGGATATCGGGTTAGCCAGACCGTGGATGGGAAGCTTGCACGGCGGTTGCGTTGGAGCGCGGGTGGGAGCCTGGCGGGTATTACTGACGTGGTTGATGGCCGTGAACGCGAGCTGACTATCACTCTGGACGGATTGGGTAACCCGATCAGTTTCGGGGATGAGACTCGTCTTGAGTGGGATTATGCGTCTCCTATCCCCACAGTCGGGGCGATGAATGGTAGCCCGTTCATGTCTCTTCCTGGTGGTGTGATGCTTAGCGGGCAAGGTGTTCAAACTCGGTATGATGCGAGCTGGCGGGCCGGGCGGGGCACGGACCCGATGTCTCCGTTCGCTAGCCCAAGCACCGTGGCTGGTTTGAGTGAGCATTTACCTGAGGGTGTTGACGTGCTCGGGACTGGGTCGTTGCGTGTTGGCGGTATGGAGTGGATGGGTGAGCGCCTGTATGACCCGGCCACTCAGGCGTTCTTGTCCCCGGACCCCCTCCCGGCACCAGTGGGGAGTTCGTACCAGACTAATCCGTATAACTATGGCGCGAATAACCCACTCGCGCTCATGGACCCACTCGGGCTGACCCCTGCAACCGATAGTTTCTTCGGAAGCATGCTCAAGGGATTGCGCTCCATTATGGACCGCGTTACTCTGATACGTCACGTTGGACGTATGACTTTCCAGGAGAAAATCCTCAAACCGGTCGGCAACTTCCTTAAGAACGCAGGGAACTGGCTCAAGGGAGCGTTCAACGCAACTGTCGACTGGGTAAAAGTCCATTGGAAAACAGTTGTTGGCGTGGTTGCGGTAGGCGCCGGCATCGCTCTTCTCTGTTCCGGCATCGGAGCTCCCGCAGGAGCTGGACTTCTCACCGTTGTTGGCTACGGAGCGGCGATAGGTGCCGGATCCGGAGCACTTATCGGCGGAGGATCCTCAATGATTAGCCAGGATCTTTTCAATCACGACAATTTCAGCTGGGGAGAAGTCATTTACCAGACAGTTCTCGGCGGGGTTAGCGGCGGCATCGGCGGCGGACTTGGCGCCGGTGCATCACACGTAACGACCAAACTTCTGAAAGGTGTCAACTGGGTGAAAGGGCAGGTTAGCCATATCCCGCAACGAATTAAGAATATCGGGAACATGTTCAAAGGTAAGCCACGTGTACCGATCAAGATCTCAACAGATCTCTCAAGAGCACAAGGAATCGGCGTTGATATCGTTAAAAGTGTGACTTCTGATTATTCTAAGGAAGCTACGAATTGGGTCGGAGACTCGCTGTTTAAGGATTACGTCAAGACAGGAAACTTCAATCCAAACTTCAGCGAAGAAGATCTCGCCGAACGCATGGTAACGGTTACCGGTGCGCAACTCACGGGTGGTGCCTTGCGAATCAAGGGAGTGAACCAGATTCCAACCTCGCCAGGCATGTCAAACGCCCGGAACGTTTTACGCCAGAAGGGAGGTAAGTTCCTGACAGAATTCGCACCAAAAGAATTCAAGAATATCGAAGCTATTGGAGCGGATCTTCTGGACGGTGATGGTGAATTTAACTCGGCGTCCCACGCCCGCAAGCACATCAAGTCGTTGGCTGAGTCCGTCAAGGCGTTAAAGTAACGATACGCTACGCCTCGTACATACGGTTCCTTGTAGTTTCGTGTGGGTGGAACCTTCGAGGGTTACCGCCCACACGAAACTTTAATTTCTATCGCGTCCTTCCTCTTTCATCAATACCACCCTGGAGGTTTTCTTTTGAGTAGCTATATCGGGCCTCTCGCTAGTTTCACCGCGGGCGCTGCGGCACCAACCATTCAGCGGCGACTCCGGAAGATGAGCACGTACCCGCGTGAACCGCGAGTCTTTTCACAGGCGAAAATCTTCCTTCCGGTCGGTGGAATCAGCGCCTTTCTCCTCGGACTAACGGTCATTGCCCTAGCAACCAGTGACGAGGCCAGCCGCCCCGAGGATGCCACCCTGGGAATTATCTTATGCTCCATCGCAATAATTCCGTTCCTCTGGTTCCTCTGGATGGGATTAGCACGCCGGTTCGGCGTCGATAACGAAAAACTTTGGTCCCGTTTCACCCCCGTGTTCTACCGCGAGATCTACTTCTCGGATATCACCCGAATCACGTTCGACAACCTAGGTTTTCGCCTCTACAACAGGCAAAACAAGTTCCTCGGAATAGCAATCAACCGCTTCGACTACACCCTGGCCTACTTGCGGATCCTTGAAGAGCTGAAGTACCGCCGTTTTACGGTGGGCGACGTCGCCCCGCACGACCCACGCTGGCCCGAAGCCGCACAGGAACTACGCAATGCTCTGGCCGCGGAAGCATACGGCAACCACCAGAACTACTACGACAACCACCCAGCCGAGCTTCACGAGCTCACCGCTCTCGCCCAGGGCCGCTAATTACTTACGTACTCAAAAAGGACGGATACCAATGTCCGCATCTTTCTCTTTCGCAGCCGGCTTCGCAACGGGAGCTACACAATCCCCGCTACAACGCCGCATCCAGTATCACGACCGCCGGCAACGACGGCTGGAAAGTTTATGGGAACGGCACCCATCTCCCCCTCTCCAAAGATGTTTTCGATTACACTCTTGCCTACCTACGGATCCTTGAGGAACTCAAGTACCGCCGTTTCACCGTCAACAATGTTGAACCGCACGACCCGCGCTGGCCCGAAGCCGCACAAAACCTACGTTACGAACTAGCCGCGGAAACCTATCGCAACCACCAAAAGTACTTCCACAGCCACCCGACTGAACTCCAAGCACTGATCGAGCTTTCCGAGGTGTGTTAGGAGCCCGCGGGGTAACGCCCTACCGCCAATGCGTTGAGCTCCTGCAATTCAGCAGGGCGTGAATCATAGTAGCTTTGGTGGTTCCGGTACGCTTTGGCCGCCAACCGATTACGCATTTCCTGCCATGCTTCTGGCCACCGCGGATCATGAGGCTCGTTTTTCCCAGCCGTGAAGCGCCGGATCCGCATCTCCTCCAGGATCCGCAAGCATGCCAGGGTGTAATCAAAGCGATTGATCCCCAAAGCAAGCAGCTTCTTACCGTTAGCAAAGACTCCGAAAGATACTCCCGCGAAGGTCACCCGTGTTATTTTCGAGAAATAAATCTCTCGGTAGAAAACAGATCCAAACCGCGACCATACTTTTTGATCATCTACACCGAAACGCCGCTAGAAACCATGCATCAAATACAAAAGGCCCATAATAATTACTGTCGAAATCAAAACGAGAAACAAGATTTTATCGACGGGATCAGGAACCTCATCGGTAGTCAAAACAAAAACCAAGCCCATAAGCGGAGGAAACGTACATATTACCCCACTCAGAACAAAGAGCTTCGCTTGCGAGAACACCCGCGGCTCGCGCGGATATTTACTTATTTTCCGCAAACGGCGCTGGATCCCGGGCGCCGCAGCAGTAAATGCACCAACTGGAAGGGACATAGAAACCTCCATAACCAGGAGCCGCTGCGGCTACCGCGTCTCAGTCAAATGATCGATCGGACGCGGCTGCCAATACCATGCACTATCCACCATTAACGATACGATACGACGACGGAACCCCCACAGAGCATGCCTCTTCTGCCACATGAGAGCACTTAACCCCATACGGCGTTGCTGGGTGTTCCTTAAAAATAAATCGCATTTTTTCAGAACTGCGCTACAAGAACCACCGCACGAAAATCAATCACATTAAAATGCACCTGACCACTCAGAATAAACCATGTCCCTACCAGAAAACACCAGTGAGCACGCTATGTGCCTCTCATTTCCCCAGCCGTTTCCCCCCAGCCCAATACGATTCAGGTTATAATTCCTAATATATTGAGCAACCTCAACGAATTTATCTACGCCTTTGGCGTAGCCCAAATTCAGCTTCGGGATAGTCCAGTGTTGGGTATCCACAAGAGTTCAGAATAAGGGGCTCCGCCACACCTCGTATTTTTATCAGCACTATGAATGGATGACACATGAAGAAATCAATAGCGGCACTCGGGAGCG
>NZ_JBHNSQ010000030.1:0-787 GCF_059085665.1 Actinotignum sp. usb-actsch-213 | reverse complement strand
CGTTAGCGGTACTTCCCGCTAGTTAGCCTTTTCCCGCCGCCGCAGCGCTCCGCCTCCGGCCAGGAGGAGAATCGCGAGGGCGATGGGCATCGCAAGCTCAGCACCGGTGTGGCTGAGTTGCTTGCGGACTGGTGGTGCGGGCGGGATCTTCGTGTCCACACTGGCGGTCGCCGGTGTGGCCTTCTCGCCACTCGGGGTCACCGCGGTAACGGTAGCGGTATTGGTGACCGTCGTACCCTGCATCGTCGCGGTGATCTTCGCTCGGGCTTGCGCTACGAGCTTTTCTCCCGGTGCCAGCACCCCTGCCGCACGCGGCCAGGTGTACTCGATGGGCCCCAGCTCGCTCATAGGATCGTCGATAGTGATGCCGGTGAGCGTTGTTGTTCCGGTATTGAGCACCTCGAAACGATAGACAATCACGTCCCCGTCCACAGTTGCGGTTTTCTCCATCACCATTCCAGGGTGGCCGGTGATGGTGACACTACCGTGGCCACCGGTGCCCGGTTCGCTCGGGTCGCCCGGTTTGTTCGTCACGGTGTCCCCTCCGGGGGTCACGCCGGTGGCGTTGGCATCGTTGCGGACGGTACCCGCATCCACCTGCTCCTGGGTCAGCACCGAAGTAGCGGTAGCACTAGCTTTTTCACCCGGAGCGAGCACCCCGGCAGCACCCGGCCAGCTGTACTCAATCTCGGACAGACCCGGGAAGTCATCTTGAATGACAAGATCCCGCAGGGTGGTATTGCCGGTGTTCTCCAGCGTAAAGAACCAGGTAATGAGGTCACCCGCG
>NZ_JBHNSQ010000029.1:0-31193 GCF_059085665.1 Actinotignum sp. usb-actsch-213 | reverse complement strand
AAGTGTCCTATAAGCCGTAATCATATAGCAATATTCAAGACTGAAATAATTAGCTTTTTGGAGAGAAAAATCCATGATTTTAGCCACGTTCGCAAAACTAGAAAAATCCCGCGTCACAGGCGGACCTATGACGCGGGACATCACATGGCGGTGGCGGCGGGATTTGAACCCGCGGTAGCTATTAACTACACATCATTTCGAGTGATGCACCTTCGGCCGCTCGGACACGCCACCGCAGAATAGATTACACGGCACACCCCGGATTTACCTAATCAATGCGGAGCACATCACGTTAACGCTTCGGACGCCGCGCTAACCCGCAGGCTCACCCGCGGAAGAACTTCCGTAGTTGCGCGGAAGTCTCCTCTTCCAACACTCCCCCGATGACCTCAATACGGTGGTTGAGGCGCGGATCGCGCACCACATCGCGCAGTGAGCCGGCCGCCCCCGCTTTTTCGTCCCAGGCACCGAAGATGAGCCGCCTAATCCGGGCGCCAACCATCGCCCCGGCGCACATCGTGCACGGTTCTAACGTGACGTAGATGTCGGCGTCGTCCAAACGCCACCGCCCGAGTGCCGCACCGGCCGCGCGCAGCGCCATGATTTCCGCGTGCCCGGCCGGGTCATGTTCGCGTTCGCGGGTATTCCAGCCACGCGCCACCACGGCACCATCCACCACCACGAGCGCGCCCACCGGCACATCCCCGCCGGCCTCAGCGCGCACCGCAAGCTCCATGGCCTCGCGCATGAATAGCTTTTCCGCCGCGCGCATATCGCCCCGCTCGTCTCCCCGCATAGCTCCATTGTGTCACGAGCCCGAAAACTCGCCGTCCGTACCGCGATCCCGAAAGTGCGCCACCTGTGTCACGAGCCTCAAGGCGGGCCACCCGCGCGCGTCGCCCGCCGGGTACCGCTATCCTTAAAGCATGCACATCCTCGAAATTGACCACCCTCTGGTCGCGCATAAACTCTCTGTCCTCCGTGATGAAACCACCCCGTCGGCAATTTTCCGGCAGCTAACCGAGGAGCTCGTGACTCTCCTCGCTTATGAAGCCACCCGGAATGTGGCGGTGCATGAAGTAACGGTCACTACCCCGGTGGCCACCACAACCGGCGTGAAGCTGGCCCGCCCGGCCCCGATTGTTGTTCCGATTTTGCGTGCCGGCCTGGGCATGCTGGAGGGGATGACGAAACTCCTTCCCACCGCTGAAGTTGGTTTCCTCGGTCTGCGCCGCGATGAGGAAACTCTCGAGGCCGTGACCTACGCTAACCGCCTCCCGGATGACCTGACCGGGAGGCAGTGTTTTGTTCTTGACCCGATGCTGGCCACCGGCCACACCATCCACGAATCCATCAACTACCTGCTCGAACGCGGGGCGCGCGATGTGACCTGCGTGTGCCTGCTGGCCACCCCGCAGGGCCTGGAAGAAGTGAAATCGCACCTTCCCGCGGATGCGGACGTCAAGATCGTCGTCGCCTCCATCGATGAGGGCCTCAACGAGAAGGCTTACATCGTGCCGGGCCTGGGCGATGCCGGGGATCGCCTGTACGGCGTCGTCGACTAAAACGCCACAACCACGCGGGTGAGCGCCGTTTACGCGGTGAACAGTGCTCACCCGCTCTGGTTTTAAGAACGACGACGCCGCCTCCCGGCCCGCGCCCCGCTTAGCTGAGGTCGTTGGCCAGGGTGGCGGACGCCACCGCGAGAAGCAGCACGCCAAAGAGGATGGTGGCGATGCGATCAGGAATGCGCCGGCCGGCGGCTTCTCCACCTATGCTTCCCAGCGCCGAACCTGCGGCGAAGAGGGCAACCACCGCCCAGTCCACGCTAAGGCCGGCCGCGAATTGCGGGATGCGACCAATCCCGGCCGCCACCATATTGATGGTCATGACGAGCAGCGACGTGGCGCTCGCGTAGCGGGCGGGCATACGCAGCAGCAAGATGAGGGCGGGGACCACCACGAAGCCGCCGCCCACCCCGAAGAAACCGGAGAGCGCTCCCGCACCGAAGGCGCCCGCAATGGTGATGAGGTAGGTGCGCCAGCGCGGGGTGGGTGCGGGCTGTTCCGATGCGGCTCCCATCCTTGATTCGCCGCGCGCTCGCACGGCTCGCCAGAACATGCTCAATGCCACCACCACGAGGAGGAGGCTGAGCGACCACACAAGAACGCGCCCAGATACCGCGCCGGCGAGGAAGGCACCCGCCAGGGTTCCCGGGATGCCTACCAGGGCAAAAATGAGGCCGGTTCCCCAGCGCACGCGCCGGGCCAGCGCCGCAGATAGCATGCCAACCAGCGAGGTCACCCCCACGATGATGATGGATTCGGCAGCAGCTTGGTGCGCGGTATGCCCGAAAACGGTCAGGAGAATGGGGATGGTGAGGATGCCGCCGCCAGCCCCGAGTAGACCAACAACGAAACCGACAGCAATTCCAACTCCGCAGGCAAGCACAGCGTCACTCTATCGCAGCGCCGTTAGTCGCGATTCGACCACCAGCGCCAGATGATGACGGCAACACCTACCGCCACCGCGGCGATCCCCACCCAGCGAATTACGGATACGGCCAGCGGATCCGCGGCGGGCGCCGCGAGGAGCTCCCCCGCCAGAGGCGCGGTGAGGGCCGGAGATGTGGTGAGGCCGGCAAGCTGCGGCGTCGTTATGAGCAGATCCATAACGCAACTCTAACGTGACCATCGCCCGCGGGCCGCATCTCACGTAGAATCTCGAGGGTACATACGGCGGCGATGCCGCAGGGCACGCACAGCAGCGAAAAGACGAGGACTTATGGCTAAGAAGAACCGCAAGAAGGATTCGACGACCCCGAAGAAGAAGCGCGCGATTATTCCTTTTGTTGAGCGGCCTTTTGAAGGACTGGATGCCGAGGCGAAGCTGGTGGCAATGCGCGATCTGCTGCCGCTGGCGACCATGACCGTGACCCTCACGGAGGAGTACGGCAGCGAAAAGGTTATTTTTGGCACGTTGCTGCCGAATATGGTCGGCGCGCTGCGGCGCACGGACGGCCAGCTCCTGGTCGCGATGCAGACGGTTATGAATTCCGGCGATGCCTCGTTGGATATCGCTACGCGTGTGCTGGCCGGTCTGGAACTCAAGCCGGGCGAAAGCTACCCGGGTGGCACTCAGCCGGAGGCGGGTTCGCCGCGTTTGCAGGATATTGTGGCGTCGTTCTCCGAGCTGGAGCTGCAAGAAGATCCCGCTTTCTGGATGACGGAGGAAGAGGCCGCCACTCCCGAATCGCAGGCGGCGCTGCGTGACGCCCGGGCAGATATGGTTCCCGCGGCGCGTATCGAGTCCGTGAACGGCGCTTACTGGTGCCGGATGTCGCGCGAATTTTTGCGTTGGGTCCGCCCCGAGCCGCGCGATGCGGTGCTGGACGGTTTGGCGCGCTTGCGGGTATCTGGCGAGGAACGTTGGGACGACGACGTTCGCTTCATCGGTGCGTTCCGCGCCTACGGATTGTCGGTCCCGGTGTGGGAATTGGCGCGCGGTACCGAAGCGGAGGAACTGGAAGAGCCGCTGGCGAAGTTCGCGGAGAAGCTGAGTGCGGCGATTGCTTCCACCGAGCCGCTCAGCGCCGAGGAAAAGCGGGCGCGCTCCGGCCTTGTCTCCCGCCAGGTGACGTTGCGCTAAACAGCGGGGCCACCCGCCCGCTTTGCGGGGCCTTACGCTTAGCCAGCTCTCTTTAGTGAACTTCCCCTAGTTTATAGAAACAGTAAGCAAAGCCCCTACTTTTCCCTATACACTTATGGGGTGAGTAAAGTCGGTCAGGTCGCGGTGGTCGTGCCCGCGAAGGACGAGGAGCAGTACGTGGGGCGTACTGTGCGCGCAGCGTATGCGCTTCCGGGTGTGGACCTCGTGGTGGTGGTTGACGATGGGTCGGCTGATGAAACCCAGGCTATTGCCCGCGCTTCCGGGGCTACAGTGGTGCGCCACTCCGTGAATCGCGGGAAGGCCTCCGCGATGGAGACCGGGGCGAAGGTGGTGCGCATGCGCGACGTTGAGGGCCGCCTACCCCGCCATTTACTTTTCCTTGATGCCGATCTGGGTGATTCGGCTATTGAGTGCGCTCCCCTTATTGCGCCGGTTATTGATGGCACGGTTGATTGCGCTATTGCTGCTTTGCCTCCGCAGGAGGGGGCGGGTGGTCACGGTTTTGTGACACGTTTGGGGCGCCGCGCGATTGAGCGGGCTACCGGCTGGTCCCCTCTTCAACCGCTGTCCGGGCAACGCTGCATGACGGCCGCCGCTTTTGATGCGGCTCGTCCGCTCGCGAAGGGCTGGGGCGTTGAGGTGGGCATGACCATCGATATGCTGGTGGCCGGCCTGACTCTCCAGGAAATCCCGTGCAATATCCGCCATCGGGCCACCGGGAATGACGTGGCTGGGACTTTGCACCGGGCCGGGCAGTACCGTGATGTTTTTCGGGCGGTGTGGTCGCGCCGCTTCCACGGTGTTAAGGTGCCCGCGGAGCTGCACGGCGCTAGCGGTGCCGAGCATTTCGCTCCCTACCGCGCGCTGGTGCTGGAGCATTCCTGAGCACGATTCCCTCCGTCCTCCGCAATATAAATCTCGCGAATTTTCTTTCCGGCTGGCCGCTATATGCCAGCCGGTTTTTCTTGTAATTCTTGGGGGTTTTCTGCGGCAGAATAGACTTCGATGTTTTCCCCGGCCCGCATGAGCCCGAGGGCGAAGGTGGGTGCGAGTAGCGCGATTCCCACTCCTAGGATGACTAGGCCGGAGTCGTTAATGAGGGAGGCGTACCCGAGGGCGAGGAAGCTCGCGGCGGCCGCGGCCGCCAGACGCGGATAGGCCGCACTACATGCATGCACCTGCGCGGTGGCCGGCCGGGCACGCAGATCCCAGCGCCCCGAGGTTACGAGCCACACCACCACACACACTCCCGCGAGGAGGGTTGCGCCTAGCGCGCCGGCCACCAGGGGTGGCAGACCGAAGAAAGCTTGGGATAGTTTTCGTGCGACGACGGCGCCAGCCCCGCCGTGTTCCACCCGGCCGACGAAGTTCCCCAAGTGGGAGGTGGATCCCACCGCGCGGTCAAGCATAGCCATACTGGCCGAGACAGCCACCCCGGCTATGGCCGCGAGCGCGGTATGCCACCAGGTCCAGCGCCGGCCCCAGGTGTGCCAGGTAAGGTAGGCAAAGCCGAGGGTGAGGGCGGGCGGGCCGCCGGCATCCGCACCGAAAGCGGGGAGCCCATCCAGGGCAATCGCGCATATGCCCAGGGCGAGTACGGCGAAGCCAGCCATACGGGTTGACCGGTTCGCGTATGTGGCCGTGCTGCGAGTGCCGCGTATGCGCGCGGCGAGGGTGGCGGCCGCGGCGAGCGCTCCAACCGCGAAGATGGCAAAGACCGAGTTATTGAAACCAAAGAAACGCCCCGCAACGGTGGGCAGGGATCCCATGACCGAGGTATTCGCCAGGGAATACCCTCCACCAAAGGTGCTGACGAGGATGTCCACCGCGATAACAGTGGCGCTGAGTGTTCCCAGCCGTGCTAACGGGGCGGCTATCCACTGCGCCCCTGCTGGCGCGTGGCGGCGCGGGCCTGCTAGCGCCCAGGTGGCGAGGAGCGCGGCGAGGACAGCCAGGCTGCTCCACCAGCCAAGTAGCGGGCGGGAGAAAGTCCACCACGGAATAATGCCGATAAGGAGCGCACTCACGGGTAGGGCTGCGAGCCAGGCGAGGAGCTGTGCGAATCCGGTGGGGCGGGCTTGCCGGGCCGCCGCGACCGTTGCGGGTGGGAAGCGAGAGAAACGGACCAGATGGACGGCAATAACAGCAAAGCACACCAGCCCGAGCCCGGCGAGGAGGAGGTAGAACTGCGGACTTAGACGCGCGGTCAGGTCAGCGCGGAGTGCTTGCCCGTGCAGGGTGGCGCTGACCGCGGCCAGCGTGGTACTTCCGCCGTTGTCTACCGTGAGCGGCGCGGGGGCGCCGGTATGCCAAGCAACAACGCTGGGCGCCAGGTCAATGAGCTGAACGAGGCCGGCGGTGCGGGTGGTTGTGGAACGGGCGAGCGTGGTGCTGCCATGCGGTTCTAGCAGCGCAAAGAAACCGAGTTCGGCCCGCTCAGCGCGGTCCGCCACAGCGGTGATCACGATCCGGGCCCGCGGTTGGCGCGCGGTGACGAGCCCGATGATTTCCCCGAGGCGTTCATCCAGGCTAGCTATATTCCCCGCGCCAGCGTTTCCTACCTCAGCGCCCCCAGTATCAGCACTTCCCGCGTCAATGACGGTGAGTTCCCGCCCTTCGAGCACCGAGTCATCAGCTAGAAACTCCGTGAGAGCACGGTAGGAGATGCGTGATTCACCCTGACGGTTGAGGGCGAGGGCGGCGCCAGGGCCAACCGCGAGCACCTGCTCCGGCACCACTCCCTGCGCTAGCGCACCCATGACTACCGGGTAGTGTGCGGCACTGCTTTCTTCACCTAGCTGCTCCGCATCGCGCACCGTACCATCCTGGGAAACCAAGGATTCCAATGCTGCGCACCGGTTTGCCGCGGGGGTGATAGCCGCGCGGGCACCGGCCCCGAGGCTTACCCAGCCATCCGCCGCGCAGGTGGTAGGCGCGGCCGTACGCACGGAAATATTGGCCAGAGCAGCGCCGTAGCCGCCCACGTTTTCCACGCCCGGGCTTTCCGCGCCCAGGCTTTCCACCCCGGAGATGCGATCACCCGCGCCACCCCGGCCAGAACTTGCCAGAGCCGCGCTGAGCCGCGGGGTACTTTCCGCACTGAGATCTGCCCAGCGCAGCCCGGCCACCCCGATGATCACCGTGGGGCGCGCTTGATCCGGTGCGCCCCACGCTGCCGAGCCGCGCTGCACCACCGGGGTGCCCTGCGCGCTCGGCAGGCTCATCGAGCGCGCGGAGGCCGGCACCCCGCCCAGGGCAAACCCAAGCACCATCGCCACAGCAGCAAAGATACTGGCCAGGATTCCAAGCCGCGCCGCGCGCCCGCCGCGGCTATCACCGTGAGAATTCCGCATGGCACCAGCCTACTCGGCGCTTACGACACTTTCGGACGCCCCGAACGCCCCACTTCCGGGGCGGGATACAATAACCAGGCGGCAGCGCGGGCAGGTGCACCGCCGCCCAGCTGCGCCGTCGTACTATTTCTCCACGCACGAAAGGACACCATGCAATCCTCGCCCGCTACCGAACCGGTCCGCTATTCTTTCCTCGGCCCGCGCGGCACGTTTTGCTTTGCCGCTTTGCAGCAGGTAGCCAGCGAGGACACCGCCACCTTCGTACCCGCCGTCGACGTTCCCTCCGCGCTGCGGATGGTGCGCGCCGGGCAGACCGATGCCGCCGTGGTGCCCATCGAAAATTCGGTAGAAGGCGGCGTGAACGCCACTCTCGATTCGCTCACCGCCGGCTCGCCGCTGGAAATTCGCGGGGAAATGCTGGTTCCTATCGCCTTCTCGCTGGCGGTGCGGCCCGGCACGCGCGCCGCGGATATTCGCCGGGTCGCCACCCACCCGCATGCCTGGGCACAGTGCCGTACCTGGATCGCTGAGCATCTGACCGATGCCGTCCACGTGCCGGCTACCTCCACGGCCGCCGCGGCGCGCGAACTGGCGGAAAACCCGGATGCGGATTTTGATGCCGCGATTTGCGCGGTTCCCACCACCGGCGTGTACGGGCTCGCCTCACTTTCCGACGAGATCGCTGACAACCGCAATGCCGTTACCCGCTTTATTAAGGTGAGCAAGCCCGGGGAGATCCCGCCGGCGACGGGCTCGGATAAAACGACGCTGATGGTGCGGCTGGCCTCGGAAAAGCCCGGTGCACTGCTGGAAATGCTGCAACAATTCGCCGCGGTGGGCGTTAATTTATCGCGTATCGAATCGCGCCCGGCCGGCGACCAGCTGGGCCGCTACGCTTTCTCCCTGGATGCCGAGGGCCATATTCACGACGAGCGGGTGCAGGCCGCGCTGATCGGGCTGCACCGCATTTGCCCCGAGGTAACCTTCCTGGGCAGCTACGCGCGGGCGGACCGGCAGACCACTCGCCTGCACGCCGGTACCTCCGACGAAGATTTCGGCGCCGCGCGCACCTGGGTTGCCTCGCTGCTCAGCCGGGTAACCCGCTAGCGCCCGCAACAAGATTCACCGGTATTTTCGAGCTCCATCGAGGCACCCATGAACCAGCTGCGAACACTGCTTACCAAGGAGCAGTATGCGGCGTTTATGGCCGCCTGGGAGGAATTGCGCGGTGGGCCGCTGCCCGGAACTTCCCACGGCCCGGACAATGTGCGGGTGCGGGATCTTTCCTGGCCGGAGCGTGAGAGCACCGTTCTCCACCTCAGCGGCTCCGGGGTGTCCTGGATTCTCAAAACCGCCGGGAACACCGCTTACAGCGTGGGGCGCGAAGCGCGGGCGCGGGAGTGGACCGGCTCTTTGCAGGCGTGCGGCACCGTGGCGCGCCTGCTCTGGTACGACGCCGCAGCCCCGCTCGCCCTCCTCGACTACCTGCCCGGATGCGATGTTCTGGGTAGCGCATGGGAGTTTTCCCCGCGGGTATATCACCGGGCGGGCGCTGCCCTCGCGCTTCTCCACGGGGCGGGGGCTCGCCTCGATCACGGCTTCGCCAAGGGCGCCCTCACCCGCACCCGCGCGCGGATCGCTGAGATTCACGCGCGTGCCCCGGGCGGCACCCTGCCCGATGACCTGGGTGAGAAACTTGCTGAAGCAGAAGACTTTTTAGCGAGTTACCGGCCGCGCGGCGTCGTCGTGCATCCCACGCACGGGGATTGGCAGGCACGCAACTGGTTGTGGGGTGAGCCCGCCGGCCACCTGCGAGTTATTGATTTTGGGCGCTTCGGGTGGCGGCCGGCCGCCGCGGATCTCCTGGAGCTCCACGATGTGTGGCAGCACTACCCGGAACTAGAAGAAGCTATGAAGCGCGGCTACCGGGAGGCCGGTGGAAAGTGGCCCGGTGGGGAACGGCCCGGTGGCGACATCGCAAGTGTCCGCTGTGAAGCCGGCAGCGAGGGCGATATCGCGCGGCTCTTAAGAGTCGCGCGCGGCGTCGGCCATCTGTGGCACCGCGCCACACACGAAACGCAGCACGGCAGCCCCGCGGAACGCGAAAAACACGCCTGATCCCACACCGCAATGAGGCCGAAACGGCCCGCCGGATCGCGGGCGCGCCCGCCGCGCGCTAAGCTGGTTCCATGCTTGATATGCGTTCTGTTCGCGAGAATCCGGAAGCCATCCGTGAGTCCCAGCGCCGCCGCGGGAATGATCCCGCCACCGTCGATGCCCTGCTCGCCGCCGACGATGCACGCCGGACCACCCTGCAAGAGTTCGAAGCCGCCCGGGCCGAACAAAAAGAGGTGTCGCGATCCGTGGGGAAGGCATCCCCGGAGGAACGCCCCGCGGTGCTCGCCCACGCCAAGGAGCTGGCAGAAAAGGTCAAGGCGCTGGATGCGGCCGCGGCGGAAGCAGAAGAAACCTATCTGACCGCGAATCGCGCGATTGAGAACCCGGTGCTCGCCGGAGTGCCCGCGGGTGGGGAAGATGATTACGAGGTGCTGGAAGTTATCGGCACCCCGCGCGATTTTGAGGCGGAGGGCTTCACCCCCAAGGACCACCTCGATATCGCGGAGGGCCTGGGGGCCCTGGATATGGATCGCGGCGCGAAGGTCTCCGGATCGCGTTTCTACTACCTCAAGGGAGTGGGCGCGCACCTCGAAATGGCGATGTTCCGCATGGCCATCGATCAGGCCGCCGAGCACGGCTTCACCCTCATGACCACGCCCACGATTGTGAACCCGGATATCATGTCCGGCACCGGGTTCCTCGGGGAACATTCCGATGAGATTTACTACCTGGGCGCGGATGACCAGTACCTGGTGGGCACCTCCGAAGTGCCGCTGGCCGGCTACCACAAGGATGAGATTTTGGAGCTGGGCGGTAAGCCGCGGCGCTACTGCGGGTATTCGGCCTGCTACCGGCGCGAGGCCGGCTCCTACGGGAAGGACACCCGCGGGATTATTCGCGTGCACCAATTCAATAAGGTGGAGATGTTCTCCTACTGCCCGGTGGAGCAATCCGAGGAAGAACACCGCGCGCTGCTGGCGATGGAACGCGAAATGATCGGGAAGATGGAGCTGCCCTACCGCATTATTAATGTGGCGGCCGGTGATCTGGGTTCTTCCGCGGCGCAGAAATTCGATTGCGAGGCGTGGCTGCCCACTCAGCATCGCTATATGGAAGTCACCTCGACCTCCAATTGCACCACCTATCAGGCGCGGCGCCTCAATGTGCGCGAACGCGTGGATGGGAAAACCCGCGCGGTGGCCACCCTGAACGGAACGTTGGCCACCACCCGTTGGCTGGTGGCGCTCTTCGAGAACCACCAGCAAAAGGACGGCTCACTCTACGTGCCCGAAGCCCTGCGGCCCTACCTGGGCGCCGGCCTGGCCGGGCGCGAGTACATCGAGCCGATTAACTAGCGAACAAACTCGGTTGAGCTGGCAAACTAACCGATGAGCTAACCTGTCTGAGCGGTAGAAACTAAGGCGGCGATGTGAAAATCCAGGGGGAGTCGACGGCGGCGCGGTTGCGGGCCGCTTTCGACGCCGCCGGGACCCCGCCTGCCGGGCCTGAACTCATGGTCTGCCTGGATCTGGACGGCACCACCCTGCGCCCGGACGGGATCATCGCAGAACGGGTGGATGCCGCTTTCCAGGAACATATGCGCCGCGGCACCCGGCTGGTGGTAGCCACGGGGCGCGGGCGCGAATCTGCCATTCCCGTGCTCGATATGCTGCGGGTGAGCGAAACCATTATGGTGTGCTCGAACGGCAATGAGACGGTGCTCCTCGGCAACGCGCGGCTGCCCGGGGTGGAGGTGCGAACAGTCCGCTCCATGACGGATCGCGGAGACGTGGTGCCGGTGCGCCTGGCGCACCTCTCCACCATGGAGGAGGCGGATTTAGCGCGAGCCCTGGATGCGATGCGCCGGGAGTTCCCGGGTGCCTATTTCGCGGTGGAGCCGGTGGAAGGCCCGCGGCGCGTCGCGCACGGTTACGCCACCGAACGCCTGGAACCCAACGCTATCTGGGTGAAATTCAAGGATCTCGTGGTTCCCGATGCGCTGCGCCTCATTATGGTGGTTCCACGTATGGAAGCCGCCGAGCTCATGGCACGTCTTTCCCAGCTTGAGATGCCCGGGGTGGATTGGGCGGCATCGTCGTCCTCCGGTTCGGGCTGGGTGGATGCCGGGCGGACCGGAATTTCCAAGGCGAGCGCGCTCGAGGTGCTCCGCGGCGATTTTGGGATCGCGCGGGGCGGCACCGTTGCCGTTGGCGATGGCGGCAACGACATCCAGATGCTGGAATGGGCCGGGGTGGGCGTGGCGATGGGGCAGGCGCTCGATTACGTGAAGGCGCACGCGCGGGCCGTGACCGATCCGGTATGGGACGACGGCGTTGCCACCCTCCTCGAGGTGCTGCTGGCGCGTTAATGCTGGCGCCGTCGTCGTGAAATATCACAAGCGCCCCGCACGGCCGCAAGCTGCGATAATAATATTTTCTACACAATCCGGTTCATTTTCTGATGAATTCCCGCGCGTTTCGCGGTACGGTGGCGGTGAGTAACCCGAGTTTCTCTGGGCTCTCCCGAGCCGCACCACGAAAGGATATCGGATGAAAAAGAGACTCGTCGGCACGGTGAGTGCACTGTGCACGGCATTGATGATGGGGCTGGCGGCGATGGTGCCGGCAGCCACGGCCGCTCCCGCTGTCACGTGGGATACCGCGGATTTCACTATCGAAACCGAGGGCGCTACCACAACGCTGCGAGGTTTGAGCGATACCGGCCTGCAGAAAATTACGAACCTCAAGCACGTGGTTATTCCGGGGGGCGTGACCGCGCTGACCGGGCCGAATGGCCGGACGGGGAATATGCACAGCAAGGGAATCACCGGTATTACGCTGCCGGCCACGCTTACGGAGGTGAGTTACGGTTTCCTGGATCGCAATGCGATTTCCGCGGTGGAGTTCCCTGCGGGGATGCAGAAGATTGGGCCGGCGGCTTTCCAGGCCAATGCGCTCACGGAGGTCACGCTGCCTGCCTCAATCACCGAGGTCGCCTGGAGTGCTTTCCAAAATAATCATATTTCCACGGTGCGGCTGGCCGGCACGTATAACAGCGCCGTTTTCCCGGTGGTGCCCGGCAGCAGCGCCGGCAATAGCAGCCCGGCTTTCGCGCAGCAGGAGCTCGCCGACACCACGGTACCCACGCAGGGAACGCTTACACTCGCGCAGATTTCTGATGTAAACGGTGATCTCAGTGGTCGCGGGCTCACGTGGGATGCGTATTTTTGGGACGACGGCGCAGCCGAGCCCGCCCTCGCCAGCTCCATCGTGACATTTGCTGATGGCACGGTGACCGGGGTTGCCCCGGGTTCCACGCGCGTCATCATGATGGCGAATGATACGGCCACCGGTAAGCCGCTGTATTCCGCGGTGGTTCGAGTGAATGTTACCGAGCCGGCACCTGAGCCTGAACCCGAGCCAGGTCCCGATACCGAGCCTCAGCCAACGCCAAACCCTGTTCCGGACCCTAACCCGCAGCCGCAACCACAACCTGATCCGCAACCGCAACCCGCCGATCCACCTTCTCCGTCGCAACCGCCGAGCCCGAAGCCCGAACCGGCTCCTAAGCCTGCGCCGGAGCCCGGGGCCAACAAGCCGGCTCCCGCCCCAAGCAAGGCACCGACGCGGCAACTCACCCACACTGGCCTGGCCGCTACGGGCGCTCTGGCCACTATGGCCGTGGTGCTGCCCGCCGGATACACCCTGCGCCGGCGGGCGAAGTAACCCAAAGTTCTAGGTAACTCAAGGCTAAACGCCACTCCCCTGGGGGCCGCACCGATACCGGCGCAGCCCCCAAGTTTTCTATTCTCCGCGCAGATCCCGGCCGGTGATCTGACCGGTTGTCTACACTGAAGGTAAATGCACGGCAAAAGAGGTCATGCAAAGAATCAGACACTTCTGTAATACCTCATCAAAGATCGGCTTATCATCACACGTAAGGTAAGGAGAAAATACCGTGGACAGAGAAGGGCTACACAACGACGATAACTTTCCCTGGTCCCCCGTCGATATCCTCATTGATTGGATCGATGAACACGCAGACCCGGAACTCGTCGCGAAAGATGACGGTTACTGGCTTGAAGGAAAAGGTGGGGGCGGAACCCCGTGGTGCCTCATCTATGCTTTGGATGGTGCGAGCCGTTACGGAGTAAAAATCCCAGACGATAAGCTCATCCCACCGATTGAGGACATCCGTGGCGAGCTAACTGTCCACTCCCGGCGCGTCTTGAATATATTCCTTGAGAAGATCGGGTCGTCCCTACAAGTATAACCTTATTGGGCAAAAGCGGGCGCAGATCGGAGGCCGGGGCGAACCGATTCCCCGCCGTTGTGAAATTTCCGAAAGGCTCGCTCGTAAGAGTCTCGGAAAGAGTAAGAAGTGACAACACTAGATACCACGGTTACCCGTGATGGAAATTGGTGGGTTGCCGAATTTACCCTTAACGGAAAGGAATACGGCACGCAGGCGCGCCGCCTTGATCAGATTGATGAGATGGTAAAAGATACCGCGGCGCTTATTACGGGAGATCCTCTCGATAGTTTCGCTGTTAACGTCTCCGTTGACACGCCTGAATTCGCGGTGAATGATATCAAAAGATAAGGAGGCTCCGCTCCGTTTGGTTCAGACGGAACACGAGACTCGGGACGCTTCTCTGCTGGCAATTGCCCGGTTAGGCGATGCGGGATTTTCGCCTCGCGACATTGGTGCAGTTATGCGTTATACGAGTAGCGACTGATTCTTCGATATAGCTTGTTCGACATAATTCCAGAAGGGCAGGTAAGCGTCATCAACGGAACGCAGCATTTGAATAATATCTTCAGGTAAACGTAAATGCAGATCATTCGTGCATAATGCGAGGATAGATTCAATTGCGATCTCATCTTGCCCGGAAGCGTGGTCTCCGTCCAGGCACTCCCAAATATAATCGGGGAAATCAGAATGACTTTTGACATACCGCTTCAGTTCTTCAAACGCGGTATTAATCTCCATCTCAATCACCTTCTCTTTGGCTTTTTCGATTTCTTTGAAGCATTCGGCCCCTTCGGGTTCGGGCTATAGGACAAAACGAACGGCCCCGGGAAATGCTGCGACAACCGCTACAGCGATTGAATCGTATCTCCCGGGACCGTCCGCCCGTTCAATGAAGATGGAGGTACCCAAAACGGGTAGATCATCATCAAGGCTCAGGATATATTCTCCTGCATAACAATGCAACCGTCAGAACTGTAGCTTGATAAGCTCCGCGCGGGAATCACCGACATCACATCGTGACCTACTGGGTATAAAAGTTCCCCACATGAGTGCGGCCCGCAAGAAATAAAATAAGTGCGATTAGCTCGGAGTAATCTCTACGATGATCGGCTCTTCTTCCTCGGGGATAAGGGGGACACGAAGCGGAGAACCGATCAGTTCGAGTTTTCGGTTAAGCTCCCTTGACGACCCATAAGTTAGGTCGTCGAGGATGTCGTCGACAGCTGCTGAAAGTAGGGGCTCTGGCAGAGAGCACTTAGAGAAATGGGCCGCATTAATTGCATAGATTAGATCCCAGACATCACCGTACATGCCAAGGTAGTGCCCGTAGCCCTCGCCCTCGCCTTCGCCAAAGAGGGATTGTTGATCGCCATGCGCCTGGACGTACTTGGCGAGCTCTATTACAGGATAGGTATTCGATTTATTGTTTACGCTTCCACCCACGCTTTACCCTTACTTCCTTTACACCACGGTCGGGGAAACTCCAATAAAAGCGATGCCTAAGCCTCGGTGGACTGGATTCCGAGGCCCTTAGTCACCTCTACGGATGAAAGGCCCCAGTTTCCCGGTTTCGGTTTGTCTCGGCAACCCTACCTATCAAAGATCAGACCAGGTCCTCTTTGCGCTTGAGTCTAATCCGCCAGACCCGTGCAATCCAGCCCCTCCCTAGCGTCAGGAAAATCTTGTACCCTTGACTCACACCACCATCTTCGACGTGAAGGCACGCCCATGGATATCAGCAAAGCAAGGGAACTGGACCAGCTAGGTCGAGAAATCGACGTTTTAGTCGTTGTTAAAACAGCTCCCATCCCCTCAGAAAAATACAAGGAAACCGTGTGCGTTGCCGGAGTAGCCCTCGATCCGCTTCGCTGGGTAAGGCTCTACCCCATCGCCTTCCGTTATCTTGACGGCACCGACCGCTTCAAGAAATATCAAACTATTCGAGTATCCGTCCGTGCACCTAACGGTGATGATCGGGAAGAAAGCTTAAGGGTCACCGATGATCCTCAACCGCAAGATGAGCCTATTACCGGGTGGGACAAGAGAGCTATCTACCTCGACCCTCTTCCCGCTAAATCACTTTGTGAACTACGAACGGAAGCTAAGAGAAATCCGGCCGCGCAATCCCTTGCGCTTATCACGCCCCGCGCAACACCAACGATTAAAGTATCGCTTCACCCGGGCTGGAATGAACAGCAGAAAGCTGCACTGCGCAAATATAAAGACGAAGATATCTTCGGTAACAAGGGGCTCACCTTGGAAGCCCCGCGGTTTATTGCTCGGCTTGAATTTCGTTGCGTTTTTCCCGATTGCCCGAGTCATTCCTTGACCATCACCGACTGGGAAGCAGTAGCGCTGCAACGTCATTGGCCGCCAACGGTATCAATCGAGTATGCCCAGCAAGAATTCGAAAAGAAATTCATTAAACAACGTGAAACGTCCGGCCTTCCACTGCGGATTATTGTTGGCAACCAAGCCGCTCCGCACAAACGCCACAGTTTCCTGGTTTTAGGCATTTTTGGCTCAAGCCGCGAAGCGCTCGGCCTCTTCTAATACAGCACACGCTTCCTCAATCACGAGCTTTCGATGGCACTGCTGGTGATTGTCCTCGAAGCAGAGAACGAGGATCGTACCGTCATGTGCGAGGTCAGCAATCTCGTGGATGGCCACCTGCGCTTCCGGAGTGGTAAGTACTTCGTTGCGGAATCGTACGTAGGCGGCATGCGCTTCGGGAG
Source organism: Actinotignum sp. usb-actsch-213 (assembly GCF_059085665.1). Taxonomy (NCBI): domain Bacteria; kingdom Bacillati; phylum Actinomycetota; class Actinomycetes; order Actinomycetales; family Actinomycetaceae; genus Actinotignum; species Actinotignum sp. usb-actsch-213. Next base: position 15,064 of record NZ_JBHNSQ010000029.1, on the reverse strand, counting down.
TTCCAGGATGGGCGAAAGCTACCCGGTTATCTTTCGGATTACCGAGGGATCGCATATGAACATACCGAGTCCCCGTAGATTCAACCGCTTGGCGAAGCCGCGTTTTAGAGAATCCCTTCTTGCGGCTGATGGGAGTAAGCCGGATATCGACAACGGTATGGACTCGGTTAGCTTCCAGCGTGGCGAGCAGATCATTGATGGTTTTCCCCTCGTAGCCCCAGCCGAGAATAGTGGTGGCCATCGGTCGCACTCCTTCGTCTTACGTGGCCGGCCCGCGGGCCCTAAAACCTCATAGAACTTCAGTTACACACAAGCACGATGGCCGCGACGCCACAGGCAGACCTATGACGCGGGACATCACATTGGCGGAGACGGAGGGATTCGAACCCTCGAGCCGCTACTGCGACTAACACCTTAGCAGGGTGCCACTTTCGGCCACTCAGTCACGTCTCCATGCTCACCGGGAAAGCCTGAGCCAACCCGTGCAAGCCTTACTAGCGTACACGCTCACCGGGGCGCGATGCCAGTTTTTTCGCGGCGGAATTCGTCACGCACCGAATGCGCAATCACCGCCAGGCCGGCGCTGCGGCGTCGTACCGCACCTGCGCCGCAGGCCGCACCACCGCGAGCGCGCAAGCACGCTAGAAATCCCAGTCGTCGTCGGTAGTATCTTCCACTTCACCGATAACGTAGGAGGATCCCGAACCGGAGAAGAAATCGTGGTTCTCGTCTGCGTTCGGGGATAGCGCCGCCAGAATCGCCGGGTTGACGGCCGTCTGGTCCGGGTTGAACAGCGCCTCGTAACCGAGGTTCATGAGCGCCTTATTGGCGTTGTAGCGCAGGAATGCCTTGACGTCCTCCGTGAGGCCCATCTCATCGTAGAGGCTGGCGGTGTATTCTTCCTCGTTCTCATAAAGATCTTGGAGCAGCTCAAAGGTGTATTCCTTGAGTTCGGCCTTGCGTTCCTTGCTGGCTTTCTCCACCGCGCGCTGGTACTTGTAGCCAATGTAGTAGCCGTGCACGGCCTCGTCGCGAATAATAAGGCGGATGAGGTCGGCGGTATTGGTGAGTTTGGCGTGCGCGGACCAGTACATGGGCGCGTAGAAGCCGGAGTAGAAGAGGAAGGATTCCAGCATCGTGGAGGCCACCTTGCGCTTTTCCGGATCGTCCCCGCGGTAGTAATCCAGCACGATCTGCGCCTTCTTCTGCAGGAATTCGTTATTTTCCGACCACTGGAAAGTTTCGTCGATCTCGTCGGTGGAAATAAGCGTGGAGAAAATTGAGGAATACGACTTCGCGTGCACCGATTCCATGAAGGCGATATTGGTATACACCGCTTCCTCGTGCGGGGTCACCGCGTCCGGGATAAGCGAAACCGCGCCCACGGTGCCCTGAATGGTATCGAGCAGGGTCAGCCCGGTGAACACCCGGGTGGTCATGAGCTGCTCGTGCGGCTTGAGGGTATTCCACGACTGAATGTCGTTAGAAAGCGGCACTTTTTCGGGCAGCCAGAAATTCCCCGTGAGGCGGTCCCACACTTCGAGGTCTTTTTCGTCCTCGATGCGGTTCCAGTTAATGGCTTGCACAGAACTGACAAGTTTCAACTTCGGGGGGATCACAGTAGCTCCTTGGTAGCGCAGGTGATGCGGAATAGATGATGGTTAAGAACGACGACGCCGCTCGCGCCGCCACACCCCGCCCATTCTAGACGGTTGAATCGGTAAGCGGTGCGAGCCAGGTCATGAGGTGCGCGACCGGGGCTGGATACCTTGCTCGGAGATATCCGCATACTGCGTCGTCGTGCCATCGGTGCCGGTGACGGTGAGGGTGTCATCAGCGATACTCATCTTCTCCACATTGGTGAATTCGAGGGGGAGATACGGGTTGAGGTGCTCGGGGTGGCGCAGGCCGAAAAGCCCCGGATCGTGCCAGAGGATGAGGGCGCCATCCCGCCCGAGGGTGAGGATATCGGCCATGCCGGAGCCGTCCAGGTCCCCGGCCGCGAGAGTGCGGAGATTACGTAAACGGCGATCACGCCCACCGAGGATCCGCACGGAACGAAACGTGCGCGCCGCATTTAACTGGGATACCTCGCCGGTTTCTTCTTCGGCTCGCGGCAGGGTTTCCTCTCCGCTACCGGCATCCAGGTAGAGCGCGACCGCCCCGGAGGGCCATACGGTGAAAGCATCCGCGCGGTCGGGCTGGCCACCCAGGTAGCCGAGGACTTCATGCGCCGGTTTGCCGGGCTCCAGGGTGGCATCCTCCAGGGTGATACGGGCTTCTTCCAGCAGGTCAGCGATGAGGTTATCCATGGGGACGCCCACGGATTCGTCATCGGTATAGCCCCCGCCGTCCTGTGCCCCGCCGGTAATCGCCACAATGGCCCATTCCCCGCCCTCGTTCTGCTGGAGCCAGGGCCCGCCGGAGACCCCGGTGGGCATCCCGGCGCATTCGATATGGAAGTAATCCACGCCGTTCTCCGTGAACGTTTCGGTGGAATTGCGGCAGTGGCGCGGGTAGGCGGACGTGTAATTATCAGCCTCGAAGGATTCGGCCACCGGGTAGCCGATTACCTCAATATCGGGTTGTTCCGGGCTTACCTCCGCGATGGATAGCCCGCCGGTTACATCTTCGAGGAGGTTTCCGAAGCGGTCCGGGTCCGCGGTGAGGATGGCGGCGTCGTACCGATCCGCATCGTCATCATCGCTGTAATACGCATCGTTGATGACCACGGCGTCCGGGTCGATGCGCCAAATGCCGTGGGGGATATAGGCGGCACCCGCGATAATGGCGAATTGGGGCACAAAAACGGTGGCGGCGAAGGCATCTCCGGGCCAGCAGTGCGCGGCGGAAAGAATCTGGGAGCGGCCCGGGGTATCGAGCACCACGCCGGTGCATCCCCGAATCACCTGGGTGGTTCCCGGAACGACGTGGAAGAAGGTACCCACCTGCGGGATTCCCGGGAAGTTGTAGCCCGCCCCGGGCAGGCCCTCCCCCAGGCCGACGTCGCTCACCTTGGGATCGTCGCTCAGAGCAGCGTTCACAGAATCGGGAAACCCGGCACCGCGGTGGTAGGCGGCGGCCAAAACCCGGCCGTCCACAATGCCCGAGTCGTCAAATTCGGCATCGAGATCGCGTTGGCTAAGGTTGTCGCCGTCGTCTAAAACGACGGCGACGGCGTCGTCGCCAAAATTATCGTACGTAACCGGGCGGGGAATCGGAGCGGCGAGCACCGGGGCTTTGACCAGTGCGCAGCCGCCCACTAGCCCCGCTACCAGACCCAGCGTGAGCAGCGTGCCCAGTAGCACCGCCAGGGTGCCCGCGTGCCGATATCGATTCCTCACCTGCTCTGCCTTCTTTCTCCACGGGGCGATTCCGCGGAAGTGGCACCCATCCTACCGCGCCGCCCCGAACGCGACGCGCTCGGTTCGCCCGCCGGAGCCCGGCCCGGAGAACCCGGAGCCCGGACTTTCCCCATACCCGGATGCGTCTTAAAATTAAAGGATGGCCGGCACACTTCGCTCTGCTATCGCAGCGCTTACCTCGGATTTCTACGAGCTTTATTTCTCGCCTCCCACGATTGCGCGGGGGCAGAGATACGCGTTAGATGGCCACGTTCTTGATATAACCGAAACTGCCTACGGCATCTCAGCGCGCGTGCTCGGGAACGGGCACACCTATCGGGTTGTCGTTACCTCGGTGCATCCCCTCACCGCCTCCTGTTCCTGCCCGGTTTCAACGCGGTGTAAGCACATCGTCGCCACGTTGCTGATATACGCAGGCCGTGCGCGGGAGCGTTCGTGGACAACGCTGCTTGCCGATACCCTGGCCGCACACGAGCCTCGCCCGGTAACGCGCGGTCTCGGGCTTATCCTTAGCCGCAATACGGAAAGCGGGGCGGTCACGGGTTTGCTGCGCCCGACCCAGCGGAATCTCAACGGCGAGTGGTCACGCCGCACCACCACCTGGTCCACTATCTCCCCTTCGCGTGGCTACAGTTCTTCCGCGGAAAGCTTGGACCCCCTCCAGCTTGCGGCACTGCAAGAATTACATGATGTAGCCAAACGCGCCTCATTTTTTGATCCGAGTATTTCCTTGCAAAGTTTGGGTACCACGGCGATGGCCTATCTGGAAAATGCCCGCGATGCGGGGGTGGAGCTTTTTTGCGGGGATACCGACCAGCCGCTCCTCCTTGATAAAGCGCCCTGGGGAGCCCAGCTCAGCTTATCGGCCCGCGAACGCGGGAGCGAGGATCTGCTCTTGCGAGTGCTACCAGAAACACCGCAGGGCACCCCGGCCGCCGTTATCGAAGGCACCGAGCCGGCCCTCGCTATCAGCTACGAAAACGATTCCTACGTGCTTGGCCGGGTCAGCCCGAACCTGCCCGGCGCTCTCTCCGAAACCTTGGCCTCCGCGCAGCCCTTGCGCATCCCCGCCGCGGAAGTCCCCGTTTTTGAACTCAACCTCCTCCCTGCCCTGCCGCCCGATATCAGGGTTGTTTCCCCCGATGGCGCGTTCACGCCCCATCGTTTCTCCGAGCCGGTGCTGCACGCCCGGATCCGCCGCCCCGCGCCCGCCGAACTCACCAGTAGGATCACCGGGCCGTTCTTGCTGGAGTGGTACGCGGAACGCCAGCTGCTGGGTGCCGACGGCACGGAACCGAGCGACACACCAACGTTGTATACACCGCTTACCCGGGGAAGTGGCATCATGCAGCTGCCGCAGGACCAACTTCGGGCAGCTCAAAGGGCCTGGCTCGCAGCCAAGATGCCGGACCTCCACTTCCCGCGCGGCTGCAACCTGGATATCACCAGCTACCAGCACCTGCGCGAGGATATCGTTCCCGCCTGGCGCGCAGCCGGAATCTCGGTCACATTCGAGGAGAACGCGGACCTCACCGTCCTCACCGAGGCCCCGGTCCTCACCACCACCGTCACCGAGGATCGCGACTGGCTGGATCTGGGCGTGACCGTCACCGTCGGGGAGCACGAGGTCCCCCTCCCCGTCCTCTACGATGCTCTCACCAGCGGCACCTACCATCTGGTGCTCGGAGATGTGGTCATCCCGCTGGGAAGCGATTTCGATGCGTTGCGCCAGCTTTTGTACGACGCCGCAGCGCTCGGCACCGTCACCCCGGAAAGCATTTCCGTGCCCCGGACCCGGGTGCACGCCCTGGATCTATCGGCGCTGGCCAATCCGCAGGCGCTCACCGATGCGCTGGGCCAGCTTGATCACCTTGGCGAGGCGGTGCCGGTTCCCGAAACTTTCCAGGGCACCCTGCGCGGCTACCAGGAGGCTGGCTATTCCTGGCTCACCCACCTGGCGCGGGCTCACTACGGCGGCATCTTGGCCGACGATATGGGCCTGGGTAAAACCGCGCAGATGCTCGCCATGATCAGCGGCGAACGCGCGGAGGGCAAGTTGGAAGGCCCGGTGCTCGTGGTGGCTCCCACGTCCGTAGTGCCGGTCTGGCGCAGCGAAGCGGCCCGCTTCACCCCGGAGCTGCGCGTGCACACCATCACCGGCTCAGGTAAACGCCGTTCACAGGATGTGGCGGGTATTGCCGCGAGCGCGGATATTGTGGTGACCTCCTATACTCTGCTGCGCCTCGAGCGGGCGGAGTACGCGAAAGTGGAGTGGGGCGGGGTTATCCTCGACGAAGCCCAGGCGGTGAAGAATCCCAGCACGGTGGGCTATCGCGCCGTCGCCGCGCTCACCCGCCCCTGGACGTTCGCGGTTACCGGCACCCCGGTGGAAAATAGCCTCTCGGATCTGGCGGCCCTGCTGGCCCTCACCAGCCCCGGCCTGCTCCCGGGGCACGCGCGTTTCACGGAAAAATTCCAGAACCCCATTGAGAAATTCAATGATGAGGAGGCGGCCGCGCTGCTCACGCGCCTGGTGCGGCCCTTTATGTTACGACGCCGCAAAGCCGAGGTCGCCAAAGACCTTCCCCCGCGCACGGTCACCGAGCTCAGCGTTCCCCTCGCACCGGCCCACGCGCAGCGCTATCGCAAGCAACTGGAACGCGAACGCCAGGAAATCCTGGGGCTTATCGACGACCCGAACGCTAATCGCATCTCGATTCTGGCCTCGCTCACCCGGCTGCGGCGCATGGCGATTGACCCGGGCCTGGTGGATCCGCGCATTACCACCCCGCCAGCGAAAACCACGCTGCTCCTTGAGCACCTCCAGCAGATTATTCCCGAGGGGCACCGCGCCCTGGTGTTCTCCCAGTTCACTACCTATCTGGAACGTATTGCCCACCAGCTTGATCGAGAGGGTATTACCTATAGCTACCTGGATGGGTCCACCCGGGATCGCGCCGGCGCGATTGCGGCGTTCCGCGCTGGTAGCGCCCCGGTTTTCCTCATTTCCCTCAAAGCGGGCGGCACCGGGCTCACCCTCACGGAAGCCGATTATGTGTACATTATGGATCCGTGGTGGAATCCGGCCGCCGAAGAGCAGGCCATTGACCGCGCCCATCGCATTGGCCAGGATAAACCGGTCACCGTGTACCGGCTTGCCTCGGCGGATACCATCGAGGAGAAAGTCATCGCCTTGCAGGCGCGCAAACGCGAGCTGGCCGGCATGGTGGATGAGGCGGCCCGCGGGCCGATCTCCGGGGCGGATATCCGCTCCCTTCTGGAGCTCACCGGGCCGGAGGGCCGCTAGCTGGGCCGTCGTACCGCCACCCGCGCCCGCGCTTAAGCCGCGCGGGCCGGTTACGTTTCCACGCAACCGGCCCACCGTTCACTCACTCCGCGCGAGTAAACACCGCATACCTACAGCATGCAGGAGACGCAACCTTCCACCTCGGTACCCTGGAGGGCCGCCTGGCGGATACGCATGTAGTAGAGCGTCTTAATGCCCTTGCGCCAGGCGTAGATGTAATTGCGATTGACATCGCGCGTGGTCACGGTGTCCGGGTAGAACAGCGTGAGGGATAGCCCCTGGTCCACGTGCTGGGTGGCCACCGCGTAGGTGTCGATGATCTTTTGCGGGCCGATTTCGTAAGCATCCTGGAAGTATTCCAGGTTGTCATTAGTCATATACGGCGCCGGGTAGTACACCCGCCCGATCTTGCCTTCCTTGCGGATCTCAATCTTGGAGACGATCGGGTGAATCGAGGAGGTGGAGTGGTTGATATAGGAGATGGAACCGGTGGGCGGAACCGCCTGGAGGTTCTGGTTATACATCCCGTATTCCGCTACGTCCGCGGCCAGCTGCGCCCAATCTTCCCGGGTGGGGATATGGTGCGCCGCGAACAGCTCACGCACCCGCTCGGTTTGCGGGACCCATTCCTGCTCGAGGTACTTCGTGAAGTAAGCACCGTTCGCATAGGTGGAATCCTCGAAACCTTCGAAGCGCTCCCCCCGCTCCTTCGCCAGCAGCATGGAGGAACGAATCGCGTGGTAGGCCACCGTATAGAAATACATATTGGTGAAGTCGAGGGCTTCCTCGCTCCCGTAGAAGATCCGCTCGCGGCCCAGGTAGCCGTGCAGATTCATCTGCCCCAGCCCGATAGCGTGAGACATATCGTTGCCGCGCTTAATGGAAGGCACCGAATCAATGCTGGTCTGGTCGGATACCGCCGTGAGGGCACGCACCGCGATCTCCACGGTTTTACCCAGGTCCTCAGAATCCATCGCCTTGGCGATATTGAGAGAGCCAAGATTACAGGAAATATCCTTGCCCACATGCTTGTAGGAAAGATCCGCATTGTATTCGGACGGCTCGGATACCTGGAGGATTTCCGAGCACAGATTGGACATGGTAATCCGGCCCTTAATCGGGTTGGTGTTATTGACGGTGTCCTCGTACACGATGTACGGGTAGCCGGATTCGAACTGGATTTCCGCGAGGGTCTGGAAGAACTGGCGCGCATCAATCTTCGTCTTCTTAATGCGCTTGTCATCGACCATCTCGCGGTACTTTTCGCTCACCGAGATCTCGGTGAGCGGCTTGCCGTAGACCCGCTCCACATCGTAGGGGGAGAAGAGGTACATGGGCTCGCGGTTCTTAGCCAGCTCGAAGGTAATATCCGGAATCACCACGCCCAGCGAGAGGGTCTTGATACGGATTTTTTCATCCGCATTTTCGCGCTTGGTATCCAGGAATCGCATGATATCCGGGTGGTGGGCATGCAGGTACACCGCCCCCGCGCCCTGGCGCGCCCCGAGCTGATTCGCGTAGGAGAAAGAATCCTCGAGCAGCTTCATCACCGGGTTCACCCCGGAGGACTGGTTTTGGATGCGCTTAATCGGGGCACCCTGCTCACGCAGATTGGTGAGGTTGAGCGCCACCCCACCCCCGCGCTTGGAGAGCTGAAGTGCGGAGTTAATCGCGCGGGCGATGGATTCCATATTGTCTTCCACCCGCAGCAGGAAGCAGGATACCAATTCCCCGCGCGCCTGCTTACCGGCGTTGAGGAACGTGGGGGTGGCCGGCTGGAAACGCCCGGTAATCATTTCTTCCATGAGGTTGGTAGCCAGCTCGGTATCGCCATCGGCCAGCGCGAGGGCCACGATGCACACCCGATCCTCGAAACGTTCGAGGTAGCGAGTACCGTCCCACGTCTTCAGGGTGTAGGACGTGTAGTACTTGAAGGCCCCCATGAAGGTGGGGAAGCGGAACTTATGCGCGTAGGCCTTCTTGTAGAGGTCCTTGATAAAGGCCATATCGTAGGCCTCGAGCACGCGTTTTTCGTAGTACCCTTCGCGCACGAGGTACTCGAGCTTTTCTTCTAGATCGTGGAAGAACACGGTGTTCTTATTGACGTGCTGGAGGAAGTACTGCCGCACGGCTTCGTGATCCTTCTCGAATTGGATCTTGCCTTCGGCGTCGTACAAATTGAGCTCGGCGTTGAGCGAGTGGTAATCAACGAGCGAATCACCCAGGTTTTCCGAACCGGTATCCGTTAGTGTTGCGATGCCCAAAACTGTTCCAAACCTTCCTTAACCGTGGCAACGTCCGTGGGCGTGCCGAGCAGTTCAAAGCGATACATCATGGGGACGCCGCATTTCGCGGAGATAACATCCCCGGCGAGTCCGTAAACATCGCCAAAATTGGTATTTCCTCCGGCGATCACACCGCGGATGAGTGCACGGTTGTGTTCGTTATTGAGGAATTTGATGACGGGGCGCGGCACGGCGCCGCGATGGTTCCCGCCACCGTAGGTGGGGCAAATAAGCACGTAGGGTTCATCCACCACGGGTGTTTCGCCGTGGATGGGGATGCGCACGGCATCGTAGCCGAGCTTTTCCACGAACCGGTGCGTGTTATTTGTTTGAGAAGAAAAATAGACGATACGTGCCATCGGTTCTTTCCTCAGCGGGCGGCACGCGGCCGCACCGCCAGCTTAGGCAGTCACCAGGGTGGGTTCCGCGGTGGCCTGCGCGCCGGCCTTGAGCGCCTTGATTTCATCGGGGCGGTAGCCGGACCAGTGGCGGCCGTTCGCGATGACCACGGGTGCCGATTGGTACCCGAGGGCCTTGACCGCGGCGAGGGCCTCCGCATCCTGGGTGAGATCCACGAGCTCATACTCCAGCCCCGCCTTATCGAGCGCGCGCTTGGTGGCATTGCACTGCACGCACGCGGGCTTGGTGTAGACGGTAATGCTCATGAGGTCTCCTCAGTTTCGGATTGTCACGCTGTGTGCGTGGTGGAACGACTACAAGGCTAAACACTACACCTAGTGGCACCTAGAACAAAAGACCACTAGAACTTGTGGTTGTTACGACGCCGCCACCACTCCCGCTTTGCGCCCATTTCCGCGGTTTTAGGACTTAGGGCCCGCGCTTTGTGAAGCTGGTAACCACCCCGTCCGGCGTGTCACGCGGAGCGGACGGGCCGTCAGCTACATACCTAGCCACTCGCACAGCGCGCCGAATCGTTTAGCACATTTACTAGTTTTCCGCCAGAGTAAGGAGTCCCTTACTAGGTGTTTTGTGTGCAATATCACCTCTATTTATGTGCTCTCAATTTTTATCTTGTGACCTACGTCCGTACGATCTTAATCAGACTTAACCGGATTCGGATTCGACCGCCGTGACCAACGCTGCTCACCGACCCGCATCCGACCCGACCTCGTGCGATGGATAGGAGAACATCGTGGAAGCCTTTACACAAACTACCGCGCCGCTGGGGAGTCTCACCCTCTCCGCCCTCGTGGCCCTCCTCCCGCTCCTCACGGTGTTCCTCCTGCTGGGCGCCTTCCATATCAAAGCCCACTGGGCGGGCGTATGCGGCGTCGTCGTTGCGCTTGCCGTGGCGATTTTTGCTTTCCACATGCCCGCCGGCATGGCGCTGGCCGCCGGCCTGGAAGGCGCCGTCTTCGGGATCTTCCCCATCACCTGGATTGTTCTCACCGCGATTATCCTGTTCGAACTCACGGTGGCCTCCGGGCATCACGACACCCTCATGCAGGCTTTCGCGCGCCTCTCCCCCGATCCGCGCGCACTGGGCATTTTCATCGCTTTTAGTTTCTGCGCCCTCCTCGAGGCGCTGGCAGGTTTCGGGGCGCCGGTAGCAATTTGCGGCGTGATGCTGCTCGCCCTCGGTTTCGCGCCCTGGAAGGCGGCGCTCACGGTGCTGGTGGGCAATACCTTCGCGGTGCCCTACGGGGCAATGGCCACCCCCGTGCTCACCGGCGCGAACCTCACCGGCATTGATGCCGCCACCCTCTCCGCGCAGATCAGCGAACAAACCAGCGTGCTCGTCTGGCTCATCCCCTTCGCACTCCTCCTCATTATGGACGGCTGGCGCGGCCTGGCCCAGGTGTGGCCCCTGGCCCTGGCGGTGGGGGCGTCCTACGCGCTGAGCACCTGGTTCGCGGCCCGCACCCTGGCCCCCGGCCTGGTCAATATGGTGCCCGCGCTAGTGAGCCTGGCGGTGGGAATCGCGCTGCTGCGCATCTGGCAACCGCGCGGGAGCCGGGCCGCGGCCGAGCGCCTCACCGGCGCCGCACCCCGGCCGGCCACCGAACGGATCCGCCCCGCGGCCCTGGCCTGGGCGATCTTCCCCTACGTACTCATCGTGGCCGTTTTCGTCACCACCCAGATGGTGCCGGCGATCCGCGGTGCCCTGGCCGCCACGAATGTGACGATCCACTGGCCGGCCCTGTGGGCCGGGGGTGAGAATCTGGTGCGCGGGGCCGACGGTACGCCCGCCGCCTCCACCACCTACACTTTCGCCTGGTTGAGCTCCCCGGGCACCCTGCTGCTCCTGACCGCCCTGGTGCTGGCCGCCTGCTACCGGATGAAGCCGGGCGCAGTGGCACGCCTGATGTTCGCCCAGGTTTATAAGCTGCGCCGGACTTTCCTCACCATCGGTTCCGTGCTCGCCCTCGCCTACGTGATGAACCTTTCCGGGCAAACCCTCACGATCGGCACCTGGATTGCCGGAGCCGGTTCCGTATTCCCCTTCCTCGCCCCGATTCTGGGGTGGATCGGCACCGCGGTCACCGGTTCGGGAACCTCCACAACGGCGCTCTTCGCCAATCTACAGCACACCGCCGCCACCCAGATCGGGGCGGACCCGGGGCTGCTGGTTGCCTGCAATACCGTGGGCGGGGCCGTGGGCAAAATGATCAGCCCGCAAACCCTGGCAATTGCCACCGGTGGGGTGGATATGGTCGGCGAGGAATCCGTGCTGCTGCGCCGGTCTCTGCCCTGGGCCTGCGGCCTGCTCATCCTGCTCTGCCTGCTGGTTGGGTTCCTCGCCTAAATGAATTCCTGCCCCGCCTCAGTTCCGCGGGTGGCCGGGCACAGCGCCGCGCAGCGGCGCCGTCGTCGTAACAAAAACGAAAGAAAAGAGTTGATATGAGCCTGATTCCCGGGCCGGAACCGCGCAAGAAAGTTGCGGTTTTCGCCACCTGTATTAACGAGGTGATGTTCCCGAATACCGTGAATAATACCGCGGTGCTGCTTGAGCGGCTCGGGTGCGAGGTGGAATTCCCGCGCGCCCAGACCTGCTGCGGCCAGATGTTCACGAATACCGGTTATTTTGATCGGGCGCTGCCGAGCGTGCGGGCTTTCCTCGAAGCTTTTGAGGACTACGACTATATTGTGGGGCCCTCCGGATCCTGCGTGGGTTCGGTGCGCGAACAGCACGAGATGCTGGCGCTGGATGCCGGTGAAGATGAGCTGGCGCGGCGCGTCCACGAAGTGCAGAAACGGGTCTACGACATCAGCGAGTTCATCGTGGATGTGCTCGGGACGGTGGATGTGGGCGCGTATTTCCCGCATACCGTGACCTATCACGCCTCCTGCCATTCGCTGCGCGTGGCCGAGGTGGGTGATCGCCCCATTCGCCTGCTGCAGGCGGTGCGCGGGCTGGAATATATCCCGCTGGAGGATATGCGCCAGTGCTGCGGCTTCGGGGGCACGTTCTCCGTGAAGAACTCGGACGTGTCTATTGCGCTGGGGCGCGATAAGGCCCGGCACGTGCTGGAAACCGGGGCGGAATACGTGGCGAGCCTCGATAATGCTTGCCTCATGAATTTCGGGGGGATTCTCCACCGGGAGAAGAAACCCGTGCGCCCCATTCACATGGTCAATTTGCTGGTGCAGACCGCACCCGTTGGTGCGAGCGCCGGGGCGGGAACCGTAGGCGCTGCGGCTGTACCGGGCGCCGCAACAACCCCCACCGGGAGGATCGCATGAAAACACTGAAATTGGAACGCCTCACCCCGGCCCCGCCCGACGGGGATCTGCTTGATTCCCCGGCCTTCCCCAAGGCCGCGGTACGCGAGCTGGGTAACGAAACGCAGGCGAAGAATCTCCATCACGCCACCCACACCATTCGCGCCAAGCGGCAGGCGGTGGTGAGCGAGCTGGATAATTGGCAGGATATCCGCCAGGCCGGCGCCGATATTAAGAACCGGGTGGGGCGCCACCTCGATTACTACCTGGCAGAGTTTGAAAAGAACGCCACCGCGGCCGGGGCGCACGTGCACTGGGCGCGCGATGCGGAGGAAGCCAACCAGATCGTTATCGACCTGGTGCGCGCCACCGGGGAAAGCGAAGTCACCAAGGTGAAGTCCATGGTCAGCCAGGAAATTGACCTGAACGAACACCTGGAAGAAGCGCGGATCGCGGCGTGGGAAACGGACCTGGCCGAGCTTATTGTGCAGCTCGGGCATGACCGCCCCAGCCATATCCTCGTGCCCGCGATTCACCGCAATCGTAGCGAGGTGCGTGAGATTTTCCTGCGGGAAATGGGCCAGTACGGCACTCCCTGCCCGCCCGATGTGACCGATGAGCCGGCCGAGCTGGCCGCCGCGGCGCGCGTGCACCTGCGCGAAAAGTTCATGCGCACCAAGGTGGGGATCTCCGGCGCGAATTTCGCCATTGCGGAAACGGGTTCCCTGGTGGTGGTGGAATCCGAAGGTAATGGGCGTATGAATCTCACCCTGCCGGAAACCCTCATTTCCGTGGTGGGTATCGAGAAAATTCTCCCCACTTTCCAGGATCTCGAAGTGTTCTTGCAGCTGCTGCCGCGTTCGTCCACCGGTGAGCGCATGGCGCCCTACGGAACTATTTGGACCGGCGCGCGCGAAGGTGATGGCCCGCGCGATGTACATATTATTTTGCTCGATAACGGGCGCACCAAGGTGCTCTCCGACCCGGTGGGGCGCGCGGCGCTGCGCTGCATTCGCTGCTCGGCCTGCCTGAATATCTGCCCGGTCTACGAGAAAGTGGGCGGGCACGCCTACGGGTCAGTCTACCCCGGGCCTATCGGCGCGATTCTCAATCCGCAAATTCGCGGCCTGGAATCGGCGGTGGATCGCTCCCTGCCCTTCGCCTCCACCCTGTGCGGGGCGTGTAATGAAGTGTGCCCGGTGAAAATCCCGATTTCGAATATCCTCGTGCACCTGCGGCGCAAAGCGGTGGATAAGAAACGGGCCGAAGCGGGCCTGCGCCCGCATGTGGAACCGATCCTTATGGCCGGAGGCGGCTGGGTGATGGGCAAGGGCTGGCGCCTGGAGGCCGCAGCCCGGCTGGCCAGCGTGGGCGGGCGCGTGATGGGCCTGTTCATGCATTACATCGGGAATTGGCATATTCCCGGCGTGCACCGCTGGACCCGGGCCCGTGATGTTCCCATGCTGCCCAAGCGCAGTGCCCGCGCCACGTTCGCGCGGCGCAAGAAACGCGAAGCACGGCAGCTCAAGCGTTTCCAGAAAGAGTTGCAGAAGGGGCAGTTGCATCAGCTCGGTTGCGATCCAAATTTGATCGACGGCTCCCCCGCCGCTCCGCCCGCGCAGCTACCGCCCGGAGCCGGACAAGTGCCGCCCACCGCGACGCAAGTACCGCCCACCGCGGGGCAAGTGCCGCCCACCGCGGGGCCGGTTTCGCCCGCACCTGATATTTTCGGCCGCCCAACCACAGAGGAGCTGTCATGACCTCGGCACGCGATGAGATTTTCGCGCGGATTCGCTCCGCGCTCGGTGATGTGCCCTGCCGGGATCCGGAAGAATCCGCGATCAGCTGGGAATACAACCAGCCCACCGCCATTGAGGGCGACCTCGTGGATTATTTCCTCGAGCTCGTGGCCGATTACAAGGCCGACGTGGAGCGGGTCGCCCCGGAGGCGGTCCCGGCGGCTATCGTCGCCCACCTGCACGCCATCGGCGCGCGCTCCGTGGTGCTTCCCGCGGGGCTGGATTCTTCCTGGCGCGCGGCTATTGCGGAGGATGGTTTCCAGGTGTACGACGACGATAACCTCAGCGCCCGCCAGCTGAACGATATTGATGCGGTGGTGACGGCCGCCGCTGTCGGGGTGGCCAATACCGGTACTTTTGCCATGGACCATCGCGCCGACCAGGGCCGGCGTGCGCTCACCCTGGTACCTGATGCGCATGTGTGCGTGCTGCGCGCCGATCAGGTTGTTTCCAATACCCCCGAGGCGATGACCCGGCTCCAGGATTCGGTGCGCGATGGCCAACCGATTACCTTCGTGGCCGGGCCCTCCGCCACCTCGGATATCGAGCTGAGTCGCGTGGAAGGCGTGCACGGCCCACGCCAGCTGCACGTGCTCGTCGCCGGCTAAATAGGCGGGCGGCGCG
>NZ_JBHNSQ010000028.1:0-103536 GCF_059085665.1 Actinotignum sp. usb-actsch-213 | reverse complement strand
ACTGCGGCTGAGCTGAGACGAGTCAAGGCGGGAAAACCGAAGTTTTCCCGCCTTGTGCTGTACCCCGTACCGGATTTGAACCGGTGTTACCGCCGTGAGAGGGCGACGTCCTAGGCCGCTAGACGAACGGGGCCTATGAGGATGCCGAAGCATCATCGCTGGGGTACCAGGACTCGAACCTAGAATGGATGAACCAGAATCACCTGTGTTGCCAATTACACCATACCCCAAGGGTGTGGACCTCAGAATCATGACGTTCCCGAGGACGACAGATAAAAAGCTTAGTGGAATCTCCTCGAGCTGGCAAATCCGCTCGGCGTGTGACGCACCACGTTCTCGGCCCGCGCTAGTTCAAGCGGCGCACCTGCTCGAACTGCGCTCGTACCGCTCCCGCGCAAGCCATACCGAAACCCACCGCTACCATTCACGCACGCGGCCCTGCCGCTCGGCTTCCTCCCGCAAGGCATCCGGCACCCGCAACCAGATGCGGGAACCGGGCGTACAACCGGTCAGCATCGTATAGCCATCGCAGGCGGGCAGCGGCGAAAATACGGTGCGCACAGCCCCGGCGATGGTGATGTCCACGGCGTTGTAATCGCAGCGCGCCCGCGTCCAATTGACCGTGTAGGTATCCAGGCCGCCAAGGGCATCCGGGCTCCATGTCCGGTCGAGAGGAATCCGGAGCGGGTAGCGTTCCACCAGCTTGACCCAGTCGGCCACGGTGAGAATCCGATAGATCCGCGAAGGATCCGGCTCGACCGCATCCGGAAGCGCGGTGCGGACCAGGCGGGAATGGGGGTAGTCGCCGGCGTCGTCGCCGAAAAACGACCAGGTACTGGAGAGCTCCCCGAGGGAGTGACCAGCAAAGAACTCGCCCACGTCGAAACTGAGGTAGCTGAAGGCAAGATAGTCCTCCGGGAGCGCCGGACTATCGGCCGGGCCGAGGATTTCGATGATCTGCGAACTGATCTCCCAGCCAAGTGGAGCGCGGCTGCGGCGGGAACGGTGAGTGCGGCGGCGACTAGGTAGAGCTACCTCGTGGAAACGTAGCTGCTGGGGTTCGAAGCTCGCCTCCCATTCGGGCGGAATACGCTGCTCAAGTACATGATTGATTCGCGCGGCCTCGCGCGCACCCACAGCCCAATCCCCGGCAAGAACCCGGTCAATATCCGCATTAAAAGCAAAATGGATGGAGAACTCCACCAGCGCAAGGTTCGCGCACTGGAAACGCCCCACTTCAGCTAGCGGCCAGGACGGTTGGGAATTTTTCGCACCGAAGAGCCCCACCCGCGGAACGCACTCCACGCTGCCGTCATCCATGTCGAGAGGCTCGAAGAATACCCTGCAGGCCGCTCCCTTGCCCGCACGCGCGCCTTCGCTCGCGCGCGTGCCCCAAGGTTCACCCGCCCCCGCACAGTCACCTGCACCTACAACTACCCGGTCCCAGGCCCTGCCCCAGGCACGCAAGTAGGTTCCCGGCGCGGGAAAAGACGCGGCGGGCCGCGGCGGCGGCGTCGTACATACCACCATCGCGGCCCTCCCCGTCCGTATCTTAACTATCCGGAAATCTTCTCCAGGAGTTGGTCGATGCGCGCCACCGCTTCCTCACGCCCGAGGATAGCGATGGAGTCAATAACAGGAATGGACACATTCGTGCCCGTCATCGCCACGAAAAGCGGGCCGAAGGCGAAACGCGGTTTGATACCGAGCCCCTCCACCAGCGCCGCGTCAAGGGCGGGCTTAATAGCATCCGGAGTGAAATCATTCAGAGCGCTCAGCGCTTCACGAGCCCCGCGCAGCGCTTCGGGCGCCGAATCGCGCAGCTTGGACAGCGCTTTCTCGTTGTATTCCAGTTTCGCAGCACTAACGAAAAGGAAACCGAGCAGATCCCGAGCCTCCCCCAGCAGCTGCATACGGGTCTGCGCCAACGGCGCCGCCGCGTCAAGAATTTCCCGTTCGCGATCCGTGAGATCCTCATAGGTGGAGGCGCTGAGCACATCACTGAGGTAAGGAACGAGGCGCCGGGTGTAATCGGCCACGTCAAGGAGGCGGATATGGTCCGCATTAATGGCCACGCACTTCTTGTCATCAAAACGTGCCGGGTTCGGATTGACATTGTGGATATCGAAGTGCTCCACAAGTTCTTCCTTGCTGAACACATCACGTTCGGCGGAGAAAGACCACCCGAGCAGGGCCAGATAGTTGAGCAGGCCCTCCGGAATCATGCCGCGTTCGCGGTGAAGCAGCAGATTCGATTCCGGATCACGCTTGGAAAGCTTCTTGTTGCCCTCCCCCATCACGTAGGGCATGTGACCAAAGCGCGGCGTCCATTTCGCGATGCCCAGCTCTTCCAGGGCACGGTAGAGCACGATCTGGCGCGGTGTGGAGGACAGCAGATCCTCCCCGCGCAGCACGTCCGTCACTTCCGTGAGGGCATCGTCAATGGGGTTCGTGAGAGTGTAAAGCGGATCCCCGTTGGCACGCACAATCACGTAATCCGGGGTGGAGCCGGCCCGGAACGTGATATCCCCGCGGATCACATCCGTGAACGTAATATCCTCATCGGGCATGCGCATGCGCAACACCGGTTCGCGCCCTTCAGCCCGGTAGGCGGCCTTCTGTTCTTCTGTGAGGTCACGATCATAACCGTCGTACCCGAGCTTGGGATCCTCCCCGCGCTCCCGGTGGCGCGCCTCGATTTCCTCCGGGGTGGAGAAAGATTCGTAGGCGTAGCCGCGCTCCAATAGCTGGGCCGCGACCTTGCGGTAGATATCACCGCGCTGGGATTGCCGGTAGGGACCGTGTGGGCCGCCCACCTCAACCCCTTCATCCCAGTCCAGCCCGAGCCAGCGCAGGGAATCAAGAATCTGGTGATACGACTCTTCAGAATCACGGGCTGCATCGGTATCTTCAATGCGGAAAATAAAAGTTCCACCCACGTGCCGGGCGTAGGCCCAGTTAAAGAGGCAGGTGCGTACCATACCGACATGCGGGGTGCCGGTGGGTGAGGGACAGAAACGAACTCGGATCTCGCGTCCGGTAGCAGTTGTGATAGCCATGATGGGTTAAGGATACGCTACGGATATGACATATGATTTCGACACTCGCACCATCTCTGATCTCCTCGCGCAGGGATCGCACAAATGGTCCGCGTTTGGGGATGCTATCGCCATGTGGGTGGCCGAAATGGACTTGGGAATCGCGCCGGAAATTCGCGATTACCTGGTGAGCGCAGCGCAGCGCGGCACCCTCGGCTACCTTCCTCCCCGCGAAATTCCGGGGATTATGAACGCAGTTTCCACCTGGCTCGGCCAATTCGGCCCAGCTCCCGACCCGGAGCGCATGTTCCTCATTCCCGAGGTTCTCAGTGCCTTACGGATCACGATCACGCAGTTCACAGCCCCGGGAGCCCCGGTTATTGTCCCCACCCCAGCCTATATGCCGTTCCTCACACTTCCGGGCGAGTATGACCGGGAGGTACGCCAGGTCCCCTCGATTTTCCGCGAGGGGCGGTGGGAGCTAGACCTCGAAGCGCTGGAAGAGGCACTCACCCCCGGTTCTCTCCTTGTTTTATGCAACCCGTGGAATCCGGCGGGCCGATGTTTGAGTGGCCCGGAGCTCGATAAGGTCGCGGCCGTGGTGGAGCGGCGCGGGGCCCGCGTTTTTGAGGATTCCATTCACGCCCCGGTGCTGATTGACGGCACCTACGTTCCCTACGGCCCGCGCAGCGCGGCTACCCGCGCGCATACGATCAGCGCGACCAGCGCAACGAAGGGCTGGAATATCCCCGGTCTCAAGGCCGCGCAGCTCATTTTTTATAACGACGACGACACCGCCCGCTACGCACCCCTTGACAACGCCTGGAGCTCCCCGACTTCCACGGTGGGAGCCCGGGCCACCAAAATCGCTTTCGAGGAGGGGCGGGATTGGAATCGCGCGGTGTGCTCCTATATCGCTGAAACGTTGCGGATCGTGGAAAACCGGGTGCGGACCTGGCCCGGGGTGCGCATGGCCCACGTGGAAGGCACCTATATCGCTTTTCTCGATTTTTCCGAGGCGGAATTTGTGCGCGCGGAGGAGGAACGTGCCCGCGAAGAGGCGCGTGAGCCGAAGGGCGCCGTCGCCACTATTTTGGAGCGGGCCAACGTGGCACTCACTCCCGGGCGGGCCTCGGGCGCCGGTTTTGAGCAATGGGCGCGCATGGTGCTGGCGACCCCGCGCGCAATCGCACTGGAGGCCCTGGACCGAATCGAAGGCCTGCTGGAGGCGGGGGCGTAACGCGCAGGTAGCAAGGCAGCACAGCAACGTGCCTTCGGGGCGCCGGTCGCTAAAGTCTAGGTGAAATACTAAGGTTATTGATATGAAAATAGCACGCTTGAGTTTGAGCCAGGGCCCGCGCTACGCGGTCTACGACGAAGGCGCTGATGACTTCGTTATCCTCGCCGACGATCCGATTTTCGGGGAGATCCAACCTACCGGAGAGCGGGTGGCCGCTGCCGATGCCGTGCTCCTCTCCCCCATGATTCCACGCTCGAAGGCAATTGGTTTCGGCAATGCAACCGCACCGGGTGCCACAGCTGATGACCTCTTCTTCTTTATGAAGCCCAATACGGCGGTGTGCGGGCCTGATGATCCAATTATTATTCCGGACTGGGCTAGCGAAGGCCTCGCCCACGAAGTGGAACTCGGGATTATTATCGGGCGGGTCGCCAAGGACGTTCCCGAAGAACGCGCGCTGGAAGCCATATTTGGTTACACCATTATTAATGATGTAACCGCCCGCGGGGATGTGAACGGTGCACAGAAGATGTTTGATACCGCGCTCCCGGTGGGCCCCTTTATTCTCACCGATATTGACGTGAGCGATCTGGCCATGACCTCGCGGGTGAACGGGGAAACCTACACCCGGGCGCGGACCTCTGACTATCCGCTCTCCGTGGCGCAGTCGGTGGCAGCGGCCTCGCGGCGCTGCACCCTACTTCCCGGCGATATTATTCTGCCCGGTGCCTTTAACGGTGAGCCGCCGCTGAAAGCGGGCGACGTCGTGGAATGTGAAATCGAAGGTTTCGGGGTGCTGCGCAACCCGGTCCTTGCGGCGAACTAAAGTCCGGCAGGCGAACTATACAACCGAGGACCGTACCCGCACCGCGGACGGGCCCATGCAGGAGGATAGATGAAGAAGCATCGCGATGGTTCCCTATCGCAAAAAGCTCCTTTCAAGAACGAGTCGTATCACACGGTTCCGTGGCTGCTCGCGCAGCGGCAACGCAAGTATCCGCGCGATATCGCGGTGCATATCCAGAACTCCATCGGTGGGAATTGGAAACCGTTGACGATTACGGAATTCCTCGAGCAAGTCCGTCTTACGGCGCGCGGGCTCATCGGCCTGGGCCTGGGGCACGGCGAACGCATCGGCATTCTCGCGGCTACGTCTTACGAGTGGGCGCTGCTAGATGCGGCCGCCTTGCACATCGGGGTTGTGCCGGTGCCGATTTATGAAACAAGTTCCGCCAAGCAGATCGCGTGGATGGTCGCGGATGCGGAGATCACCCATATTTTCACCGATACCCGCGCCCATGCGGAGTTGGTTGATTCGGTGACGCCGCCCGCGATTCCGCCCGCGACCGTCATGACGGAGGATTGGCGCGCCGCTCTCAATGCCGCGGCTCTTGAAGTTCCCGAAGAAGATCTCGACGCCCGCATCGCGGCGGTCACCGCTGATTCCCTCGCGACCATTATTTACACCTCGGGCACCACCGGAGATCCCAAGGGAGTGGAGCTTACCCACGGGAATTTCGCGCGCACCGTGCTGGGAACATGGCATTACGAACCGGAAATCCTCAATAATCCGCAGGCGTCGCTGCTGCTGTTCCTCCCCATGGCGCACGTCATGGGGCGGATTTGCGCCTACTTCGGCTTGGCCACCCGTATTTCGGTAGGTTTCGTAGGTAATCTCAAGAATCTCATGAGCGACCTAGAAACTTTCAAACCCACCCTGCTGCTGGTGGTTCCGAGGGTGCTGGAAAAGGTCTATAACGCGGCCGAGGCGAAAGCCGGGGCGGGCCTGCGGCGCCGGATTTTCCGCTGGGCGGCAGACATCGCGGTGCAGAACGGCACCCGGCGCCGGCGCAGTCCGATTTTCGCGGTGAAGCGTGCACTGGCACGCAAACTGGTTTTCAATAAATTGCGCGAGGCAATGGGCGGGCGAATTCGTTTCGCGATTTCCGCCGGGGCGCCGCTGGGTACCCGCCTGGGGCGCTTCTATCGCGGCATCGGCTTAACGGTGGTGGAAGGTTACGGCCTCACGGAAACCACCGGTCCGGCAAATGCCACGCGCGCGGCGAATCCCGTGTTGGGTACCGTTGGATGGCCGCTTCCGGGCATGCGCATCAAACTTGCCGACGACGGCGAAGTCTTGGTCAAGGGCCACTCTGTCTTCCGCGGTTACCATAACAATCCCGAAGCTACCGCGGCTGCCTTTGCGGATGGTTGGTTCCATACCGGGGACCTCGGGACGCTCGATAAGCGCGGCAACCTCACCATTACCGGCCGCAAGAAGCACCTGATCGTAACGGCCGGGGGTAAGAATGTGGCGCCGGCGGTGCTGGAGGATAAGCTGAGCTCTCACCCCCTCATTTCCAATGTGGTGGTTTTAGGTGATGGCGAGCCCTTTATTTCCGCGCTCATTACTCTTGATGCGCAGATGCTTCCCTCCTGGCTTTCTTCGCACGGTTTGCCGAAGATGACTCCGGCGGAGGCAATGAATTCTGAGCCGGTTAACGCTTCGCTCCAGCGCGCGATTGACCGCACCAATGCGCAGGTATCGCGTGCGGAATCCATTCGTAAATTCGTGATTGTGCCCGGTGATTTTAGCGAGGCGAATGGTTTGCTCACGCCGTCGCTTAAGGTGCGCCGCGAAGTTGTGCTCGAGCGGTACCGCGATGTGGTGGATGGTATTTACGGAGCGAATCATTCCGAGTCCACGAAGAAATCGGAGGCGAAGGAACGCCGGAGGGCCGCGCGGAAAGAACGGCGCGCGCAGCGCCGGCTTGGGCGGCTGCGGCGGCGCGGTATGCTCGGACAGCACGGGATGCAGTCTGGTCAGCAGGATGATCAGCACCCTGGAGCGGTAGGCGGCGGCGAGAAGTAGCACGATGGGGATTAATGGGCGCACGGTTAGTTACGCCGTGATCGGGCATCCGGTGGGACATTCCCGCTCTCCCGCCATGCATAACGCATCCTTTTCCCACCTGGGCGTGAACGCTGTTTACCTCGCGTATGATATCGCGCCGGATTCGGGCGCTCGGGCAGTTACTGCTTTATGCGACCTTGGTTTTGGCGGTTTTAACGTGACGATGCCACATAAAACCTCCGTGTATGAGCTTGTTGATGAGCTCTCCGACGATGCCCGGCTCATGGAGTCCGTAAACACCGTTCACATTCGCGAGGATGGGAGCACGGTCGGTCATAACACCGATGGCCGCGGTGCTTTTGCAGCGGTACGGGCGGCAGGCTATGACCCGGGTGAAGCGCTGGTGGTTCTGGGAGCTGGCGGAGCTTCGCGTGCGATCTATACTCGGGCCGCCCTCGAAGGCGTGTCCCGTATCCGGGTTTTTTCCCGGCGCGGGCAGAATTTTGAGCGCGCCGTCAGTATCCTCGGTCGCTTGCGTGCCGAGACGGGTGTGGATGCCCAGCTTTGTGACCTCAGTGATGAGGACGCGCTCCGCCGCGAGGTTGATGCGGCTTCGCTTCTGGTCAATGCCACAAGTGTGGGGATGAGTGCTTATCCGGGGGCTCTGATTCCCGAAAACTGGCTGCGCCCCGATCACATTGTTTTTGATGCGGTGTACGAACCGCTAGAAACTGAGCTCCTCCAGCGAGCCCGCCGGGTCGGCGCGGGGTGCGTATCCGGCCTGGATATGCTGCTGTGGCAAGGTGTTTTTGCGGAGGAAATCTGGCTGGGCCGCACCGACATTCCCGTGGAGGTCATGCGGGCGGCCCTGTGCCAATAGTGGCGATATTGCCCACGAACACCTTGATAGGTATTGATAGGAAAATAATTCACAAGAGTGCGCACGGAGGGACTCGAACCCTCACGCCCAAAGGCACTGGAACCTAAATCCAGCGCGTCTACCAATTCCGCCACGCGCGCGTACCGGTCTATCCTAGCGGATTTCCCGGTGCAGGAAAATTCAGAAGCTGATCGGAAGATCAGAAAACGACCGGAAGCGTTCCGAGAACTAACGGTAGTGTTCCGGCGGCTCATTCCTCCCGATTACTCATCGATACCGAGATCGCGCCGTAGCCGTGCCACATGCCCGGTAGCTTTCACATTATAGAAAGCTGCCGCCACGGTACCATCCGGATTAACCACTACGGTGGAGCGGCGCATCCCGATAACCGTTTTACCCCAGTTTTGCTTTTCTCCCCAGGCACCCCATTCGCTTGCTACCGCATGATCCGGATCCGAGGCGAGCACAAAGTTGAGACCCTGCTTCTCCCGGAACTCCTCCAGCGAAGTGAGCGAATCAGGGGAAACTCCCACCACGGCGTAACCAGCTGAACGCAAGGAATTGAGATTATCCCGGAAATCACAGGCCTCGGTAGTACACCCCGGGGTATTTGCTTTCGGGTAAAAGTACACGATGACGCCGCGGGCGCCGTCGTTCAGATGCTCGGATAGCCGGAAGGTTCCCGCCGTGCTCTCCAAAGTAAAATCGGGGGCACGATCACCAGAATTTAACATTATTTTCCTTCACAATAAGCACGGCCCACGCGATGAGCATGGCGATACCAATGCCGAGGGGCCACAGCCCCAGGGGTGTGGGCGCGAACCACAGCATAAAAACAGCACCGGCCCCGAATATCCAGGGGCGTTCGCTCCGGTACCCGATCCCGCAGGCCACCGCTCCGACCGTTCCAAGCGTGAGAATCACTCCGTACTGTGGAAGAAGATTCCCACTGATGGCGATATACCAACCTAAAATGAGGGTTGCCACGCCCAGCACAAGAATAGCGAGGGCTAGGTAGTTGAGGTATCGAGCTTGGCGCATGCCACTCAGTCTAGCTTCCTAGCTTCCGCATCACCCACCGCTCCCTGGCTCGCACCGGCGCTCTACGCGAAAATGCAGATGTTTCGCGGGTAGCGTGGAGTGGACCACGGGGCCGCGAAGCCCGGCAAAATTAAGAACATGAGTGAAGTCGACGCAGCTGATATGGGTCCGTGGCTCAGCCCCGAAGAACTCGAATTTGTCCGGCACAAGGTCCCGATGGTGTACGTGGATATTGTTCCGGTTCGCCTGGATGAAACCGGGCGGGTGATCGCTATCGGGATGCTGCTGCGTGCCGATTCTGAGGGAATTTTGCGGGAGTTCCCCTCGGGGCGGGTGCTCTTCCACGAACCGGTGCGCGCCGCGCTCATCCGCCATATCGATAAAGACCTAGGCTCGGTGGCACTTCCTCAACTTCCACCGTACCTGGCACCGTTCACGGTCACCGAATACTTCCCCACTCCCGAACCGGAGGCCGGGTATTACGATGCACGCCAGCACCGTGTTGATCTGGCCTATATCATCCCTATTCACGGGGATTGCGATCCGGGAAATGATTCCCTGGAATTCACCTGGTTCACGCCCGGGGAGGCACGCACCGCGGAGCTGCAAGCGGAAATGTCTGATGGGCACGCCGCGCTCCTGCGCGCCGCGCTCGGCTATATTGGGCGCTGCTAACCGTTGTAAACAGCGCTTATGGCAGCGGTTACGCGGCTTGTAAGCGGTGTTCACACAAATCCGGGGAACACCGCTCCGCCGCCCGGCTACTTCTGCGCACTAATCCCGCTCGGCCAGCACCTGCATAATTACCGGGGCTAGCTGGGCAAAGGCCTTGCCCCGATGGGAGATGGCGTCCTTTTCTTCCGGGCTCAGCTCCGCATTGGAACGATTGAAGCCGAGCGGCGCGAAGATGGGATCATATCCAAAGCCGCCGCTGCCACGTTCAGCGCTAAGGAGATTACCCGGCATATCCCCTTCACGTACTTCCTCACGACCCTCCGGGGTTACCAACGCGGCCGCGCAATGGAAATGCGCGCCACGATTGGCCCGCGGCACATCGGCCAGCTGGGCGAGGAGGAGCTCGCGGTTTGCGGCGTCGTTGCCGTGGGCACCGCTCCAGCGCGCCGAAAAAATCCCGGGCGCCCCACCTAAAATATCCACGCATAGGCCCGAATCATCGGCAATAGCCGGTAAGCCGGTGGCCCGCGCGTAGGCCCGCGCCTTGATGAGGGCGTTCTGCGCGAACGTGGTTCCATCCTCAACGGGTTCGGAAACCTCAAATTCCGCCCCGGAGACGAGCTCAATTTTCTGCAACCACGGCGCCAGAATATTGCGAAGTTCCGTGACTTTATGGGCGTTTCCGGTAGCGACGACGACGCGCCGCGACTGCGCTACTTCCACTGCTCACCACCGGTAAAAACATCGCTACGCACGGGATTATCCCCCTCGAAAAGTACCCGGTGCTGGAGCTCACGAAGCTCACGGGTGCCCTTATCCGCCAGATCAAGTAAAGCCGCCAGATCAGCGCGGTTAAAGGGGTGGTGTTCGGCAGTTCCCTGAACTTCCACGTAGTCCCCACTGCCCAAAGCCACGATATTCATATCGGTATCAGCCCGCACATCTTCTTCATAGGGCAGGTCAAGGCGGGGCTGGCCGTCAATCATACCCACAGATACCGCGGAAACCGAGGTGGTGAGAACCGGGCGCCGCACCAGCTTACGTGCCCGAGCCCAGGAGATGGCATCCGCCAGGGCCACGAAAGCGCCGGTAATGGCCGCGGTGCGAGTTCCGCCGTCGGCCTGCAAAACATCGCAATCCAGAGTAATGGTGTTCTCCCCCAAAGCTTTCATATCAACAACCGCACGCAGGCTACGGCCGATAAGCCGCGAAATCTCATGGGTGCGGCCCCCGATTTTCCCGCGCACCGATTCGCGCGGTGAGCGATCCGAGGTAGCACGCGGAAGCATAGAATATTCTGCAGTAACCCAGCCTTCCCCGCTGCCTTTACGCCAGCGCGGCACCCCTTCTTCAAAAGAGGCAACACAGAGCACGGTAGTGCGCCCGTAGCGCACCAGCACACTGCCTTCCCCGGTTTCAAAATAGTGGCGGTCAATGGTGACGGGGCGCATCTCATCTGCGGCGCGCCCATCTGCACGAGTGGCGCTGGAGTTCTTATCAGTCATGGCTTAAGGCTACCGCGCCGCCCCGACATGAAAAATTCACAGAGCCCAAAGCGCGGTACCTGACAGCCGCACACGGCTCCCCGCCACGGCGCCGCGCCGCCCCGCCCCACTCAACTCGCGCGGGGCTTAGATACGGAAGGCTTCGCCGGCCCGCACGCAGGCCACCCGGCCCTCGTATTCTTCCTGCGCCGCGGCCCGCACCGAATCCCGATCCGTCCACGGCTGCAGGTGGGTGAGGAGCATCTCATGTGCACCGGCCTGCGCTGCCAAAGCGCCAGCTCGCGAACCGGTGAGATGAATGCCGCGTACGGTATCCCGTCCGTCCTCATAAGCGCATTCGGAAAGAAGCAGATCGGCGCCGCGCGCCGCGGCGACGACGCCGTCGCACATATCGGTATCCCCCGTGAACGTGAGCACCGCGTTCTCCCCCGGGCGAATATCCGAGGGCCCGGTGATCCGGTAGGCGAAAGCTTCCACCGTGTGGAGTGCGGGGAACGCCTGGATGGTCATAGGGCCGATGCGGAAAGTATCCCCACTACGAACCTGGCGAAAATCGAAGACATCATCGTAGGTTTCCTCGGGGCCGTCGTCGCCCAGCTGGCGGGCGCGCCGCCGGGCATCGCCGGGGCTGTAGACCGCCACCCGGGGAAGCGGGCCGGAGGGGTGCCAGCGCCGGTAAACCTGCATCCCGATGAGGTCCGCACAGTGATCGGCGTGCAGGTGCGAGATCACCATGGCATCCACAAGCGCCGGGTCGGTATAGCGCAGCAGATGGCCCATGGCTCCGGGGCCGAAATCCAGCGTAAAGGTGTAGGTGCGCGGCGCACCGTTCGCGTCCATTCCTTCCGCCTGCACGAGGTAGGCCGAGGCCGGAGATTCGGGCCCGGACATCGATCCGGAACATCCAATGATTGTCAGTCTCATGCCGAGAGTTCCTCCGTAGATAGCACGGTTCCTACTTCCGGACCGAGGAATCTGCGGGCGAGGCGCCCGAAACTCACCGGGTCACCGGTGGCGTAGAAGCGGCGCCGAGGGGTGCCCGGGCCGGCAAACATATCGCGGGTGGCTAGTTCGCGGTAAACATCGCGGGCGGTTTCATCCGCGGAGGACACGATGGTGACATCCTCCCCCATGGTGTAAGAGATCACGCCAGCGAGCAGCGGGTAATGGGTACAGCCAAGTACCAGGGTATCCACCCCGGCGGCCCGCACCGGGGCCAAGTAGTGTTCGGCCACTGCCTGCACCTGGGCGCCGGCCGTCTGCCCCTGTTCCACCAGCTCCACGAACTCCGGACAAGCCCGGGTGGTGAGTTCCAGATTCGGGGCAGCGGTGAAAGCATCCTGGTAGGCACCCGATTCGATGGTGGCCGGGGTGGCAATCACCCCGATTTTCCCGTTCCGGGTGGACCGGACCGCGCGGCGCACCGCCGGGCGAATCACTTCCAAGACCGGGATCCCCATTTCCGTAGCAAAGCGCTGCCGAGCGTCGGCAAGTGCCGCGGAAGTCGCAGAGTTGCAGGCGATGACCAGCATTTTCACACCGGATCTCACCAATTTATCCATGATGTCCATGGCGTAGGCGCGCACCTCGGGGATAGATTTGGTGCCGTAGGGGCAGTGCGCGGTATCCCCGATATAGGTGATGGATTCGCCAGGAAGCTGGTCAATAATGGCGCGAGCGACCGTGAGGCCACCTACGCCGGAATCAAAAATACCAATGGGACGGGAATCCATACTGTCAAGTTACCGCCGCAGCTCTTTGTTCTGAATGGCAGTGATGAGTGAATCTTGCCACCACGCGATAATCACGTAGAGCACGCCGATCATGTCGTCGGTGGTATCGATCTGGGGGCGTTCGGATTCCATAATGCTGAGTGCACGCGAAGTTACCGCCTGCGATTCTGCCGCCGTGGTGATATTGCGGCGGGTGCCGAGCACAATGCGGATATCGTTGGCGCCGGCCAGCCACGCCCCGGCATCTTCGTTACTCACCCACACTTTTTCGGTTGCCAGCGAGGTGTAGAAAACTAGCAAGTTGCGGATTTTTGTGTGGCAGACCGCGGATTCGGTAAGCGAACGTAATTCGTCCGCGAGCGCGGGCTCTTCCGACATGTCCGGGAGGAGGCGGGCGAGTGCGGTATCCATATTGCTGGCCGGGGTGTAGCAGCGTGTACTCTCCAGGTCAGCTAATTCGCGTTCGTAGGAGGCGAGTACATCGCTGGATTCTTCCATGTTATGGACGCTACTTTTGCCTGTGACATGGCTGGTAAGGCCACCTTCTTCGTGCATTTCTTCGTCCAGGTTGTAGCCGAGCAGCGTTGCAACATCGCGCGCGAGTCCGGCAAAAAGTTGCCGTTCGGTCGCGTCAACACTGGCGCGGTAGCCGCCGCGGGCGGGGCGGAAAGGCAGCATGGTTATCTCCCGCCTTCCGGTTCTTCTTCGATGGTGGCGAGCAGGCCGTAGGTGTGCATGGCCCGGGCGTCTGTTTCCATCTGCTCGCGCGGTCCGGATGATACGACGGCGCGCCCGCGGGTATGGACCTCTAGCATGAGGGTGAGGGCACGGTCGGCCGAATGGCCAAAGTAGGATTGGAACACCCATTGCACATAGCTCATGAGGTTGATCGGGTCATCGTGAACAACGGTACGCCAGGCACGGGCCGGGCCGGCTACCGCTTCGAAAAGCGTGAGGCTTTCGGTGTGGGTGGCTGGGCTGCTGGCCCCTAAATCTTCAGAAGATGGGTGCGCGCTCATATCTCCATCCTAGTGCCAAGCTCTAACCGGCGCGGCCAATCATCCCCGGCCAGCTCAGGCGGGCGCGGGTAGACTCGTGCATATGAGTGTTTCAACTGCTTTGCTCACTGATATGTACGAGCTGACCATGGTGGATGCCGCCATGCAGTCGGGAAAGGCCCAACGGCGGGCCGTTTTTGAGATTTTTGCGCGCCGGCTCCCGGGCGGGCGCCGCTACGGGGTGGTGGCCGGAACTGGCCGTCTCCTCGACGCCCTGAAGAATTTCCGTTTCGGGGAAGAAGAAATTGAGTATTTGCGCGCCAATAAGATCGTTTCCGATTCCGCTTTGGAGTGGCTGCGCACATTCCGATTCTCCGGTGATATTTGGGGTTACGCGGAAGGTGAAATGTACTTCCCCGGCTCTCCGATTCTCACCGCGGTGGGAACTTTCGCGGAGTGCTGCGTGCTGGAAACTCTCGCGCTATCTATTTTCAACTATGACTCGGCGGTGGCGACGGCTGCCTCGCGGATGACGATTGCGGCGCACGGCCGGCCCTGCGTGGACTTCGGGGCGCGCCGCACCCACGAACGCAGCGCCGTTTCCGCGGCGCGCGCCGCCTATATTGCGGGCTTTGTGGGCACCTCGGATCTGGAAGCCGGACGCCAGTACGGTATCCCGGTTTCCGGTACCTCAGCGCATTCTTTCACCCTGGTTCACGATTCGGAGCGGGAAGCTTTTGACACTCAGATCGCGGCCATGGGCACCGGTACCACCCTCCTCGTGGATACCTACAATATCGCGCAGGGCGTGGAGAATGCGGTGGCTGCCGGGCGCGCGGCCGGCGGCGAGATCGGCGCGGTGCGTATCGATTCGGGTGATTTGATCGCAACTGCTTTCAAGGTGCGCGAGCAGCTTGATCGCCTGGAGGCCACCTCCACGAAGATTACCGTTACCTCGGATCTGGATGAGTACGCTATTGCGGCCCTCAATTCCGCTCCGGTGGACGGCTACGGAGTGGGTACCCGGCTGGTGACCGGTTCGGGGGTTCCCACCGCACAAATGGTCTACAAGCTGGTTCAGCGCGAGGGCGCTGACGGCCGCCCCGAGGAGGTCGCCAAGGCCTCGGAAAATAAGGCCTCGGTGGGCGGGCTCAAGGTTGCCGGGCGCCTGGAAAGCGGCGGGCATGCCACCGAAGAGCTGGTGGTGAGCGCCTCGAGTTTCGCCGAGGGCCTGGCCTACCTGGAGAAGCAGGGCGCCCGCCCGCTCCAGGTTCACCTGGTGAATGCCGGCAGCATTGACGAACGCTATTGCGGCACGGAAGTCCTCTCCGCCGCGCGTCTGCGCCACGACACCTCACGCGATGCTCTCCCCTACGACGGTTGGCGCCTCTCCGCCGGGGAACCCGCTATCCCCACCCGCATGGTGGATATTTTCCCGGGCGACGACGCCGCGGTTTAATTCCCGCTCGCCTTCCCGCTCGCTGCGGCGCTGCTTCGGGGTTACGCGCTTAGCGCTGGCCCACGAACCAGCGCCGCAGTGTTTTCACCCGTGCCTCAATCTGATCGGCACTAGCCCGGGCGACTTCCGGACCGCCGCAGGCCCGGCGCAGCTCGGTGTGAATAAGGGCGTGCGGATCCCCGGTTTTCTTCGCCCAGGCGGCCACCAGCTGGGTGAGTTCCTTGCGGGCGGTGCGCCGCCGGGTGAGTTCATCGTTTCCGGAAGCCGGACGTTGAGTACGGGCCTTTTTCGCCTGCTCTGCCTGGTGGGCCCGCAGCAGCGTCGTTACTTCTTCTGGCTCCAATAGCCCGGGAATCCCCAAGAAATCGGCTTCTTCTTCCGAACCGACAGCCGCGCCGAGCCCGAACTCACCGCCGTCAAAAAGTGCCCTATCGAAAAGCGCACCCGATTCCAAGGCTTCGTAGCCCGGGCCGGCCAGTTCCTCGCTGGCTTTTTCTTCCCGGTTGGCGGCCTCCAGTAGCTCATCTTCCCAGCCGGCCACCTCCGCCTGCTTCGAAATCGCATGGTCGCGTTCTTTTTCCATCTGGGCGGCCAGCTCCAGCAGCACCGGCACCGAGGGCAGGAACACCGTGGCGGTTTCTCCGCGGCGGCGGGCCCGGACGAAACGCCCGATAGCCTGCGCAAAATAGAGCGGAGTGGAGGCTGAGGTGGCGTAGACGCCCACCGCGAGCCGCGGCACGTCCACGCCTTCGGATACCATGCGCACCGCCACCATCCACCGGGAATCTGAATCCGCGAACGTCGCAATCTTCTCGTTCGCGCCGGCATCGTCGGAGAGCACCACCGTGGGTGCCTCCCCGGTGATCTCGGTAAGGATCTGCGCGTAGGCCCGCGCGTCTTTCTGGTTGGAGGCGATGACCAGCCCACCCGAATCAGGGAGCGAGCGACGCACCACCGTGAGGCGTTCGTTCGCGGCGGACAGCACCTCGGGGATCCATTCCCCGCCCGGGTTGAGTGCGGTGCGCCAGGCCTGCGCCGTCATATCTTTGGTGAGTGGCTCGCCCAGGGTTGCCGCCACCACGTCTCCCTGTTTGGTTTGCCAGCGCACCTGCCCGGAATAGGACAGGAAGATGACGGGCCGGACCACGCCGTCGCGCAGGGCCTGCGCGTAGCCGTAGGTGTAATCAGCTTTGGAGCGCAGGTTTCCGTAGCCGTCCGGTTCGTAGGTGACGAAAGGGATGGGTGAGGTATCCGAGCGGAAAGGTGTTCCGGTGAGGGCCAGGCGCCGTGCCGCCGGGGTGAAAGCTTCGCGGATGCCATCACCCCAGGAGAGGGCATCCCCGCCGTGGTGGATCTCATCCAGAATCACGAAAGTGGGCCGGGCGCCGGTGCGTTCACGATGCAAGGCCGGGTTGGCGGCAACCTGTGCGTAGGTCACGCACACCCCGTTGAAGAAGGATCCCTCGGTGCGTTGCGCATTCGTAAAATCAGCGTCCAGCTGAATACCTACGCGGGCTGCGGCCTGCGCCCACTGGGTTTTGAGGTGTTCGGTGGGACAGACCACCGTGATGGTGCGGGCCTCGTGGCGCGCGAGCATTTCGACGGCGACGCGCAGCGCGAAGGTGGTTTTTCCCGCACCGGGGGTAGCTACCGCGAGGAAATCACGGGGCATGCGTTCCAGGTAGAGGCGCAGCGCTTCGGCCTGCCACGAACGCAGGCTCGAGGTGGTTCCCCAGGCCGCGCGGGCCGGGAAAGCCGGAGGGAGATTCGAAGCGGCAGAAACGGAGGGGGTATGCGGGGTGGAAGCAGGAATCGAGCGGTGTAGACTCACTTGCCACTTCCCGGCACGTCCGGCCCGAAAGGCCATCCGGAGCCTTGGTTGCCCATCTGTTTACGGATCTCCTTGCAGGTGGGGCACACCGGGTAGCGGTCCGGGTTGCGCGAGGGAATCCAAATTTTCCCGCACAGCGCCACCACGGGCTGGCCGTATACGGCTGAGGCCACGAGGCGATCCTTGCGGACATAGTGGGAAAAACGTTCCTCATCACCGTGGGAGAGGCGTTCTTCGGTGCGTTCCAGCACCCCGACGGATTGTTGAGATTCCGTAGCCGGGCCGGCCGGGGCCGATGGCGCGCCCGGAGTTCCTAAAGGATCGGGAAGGGAAGTACTCATGGGCTCTATTGTACGGCCCGGGCCGGCCCGGGGAAGACGCCCCGAACACGCCACCTAGAAAGCGACAGTGGACAGCAGCCCGGCGGCGCCGTCGTACCTCACCTCAGCACACACAAGAATCGCCTCCCCGGAACGAACCGAGGAGGCGATACTGGACAACCAGTGACCTTACTTGTTGGACACAGCCTTCTTGAGGTTGGAGCCAGCCGAGATCTTCACGCCGTAACCGGCGGGAATTTCGATCTCGTCACCGGTGCGGGGGTTGCGGCCCTTGCGGGCGGCGCGCTCGGTGCGCTCCACGGAGAGCAGGCCGGTGATCTTCACGGCTTCGCCCTTGGAAAGCGAATCGACGAGCACTTCCTGGAGCGCGGCGATCGCCTTATCTGCATCAGACTTGGACAGGCCGGAACGGTCGGCGATAGCTGCAATGAGCTCTGTGCGGTTAACGGACATGAAAATACCTCTCGATATCTGTTCAGGTACATGGCTCATAAGAACCACTAAGCAAAAATGTAGCGGAAACTGGCGCCAAAGTGAGAATTTTCTGCGAAATCACCGCGTGTCGGTTAAGACATACATCACAACTCCCACCAATTTCCACAGTTGTCACAGGATTTGCGCGCCCGCAGCGCCCCCGTTTACCGGCGCGAAGGCCCGGCTTAAGGGCATAATGAGTAAGGTTCAGGATGCCCCGGGGCCTGCCAGCGCCGTGACAGCGAGCGCGCGGGCCCGGGCGTCGTCGTCGAAGAAAGGTTCCCCGGTGTCGCGACTTGTCGCTTTCATCCGCTCCCATCCCCGCCCCTTCAAAATCACTTTCTATGTGCTGGTGATCGCCGGGGTGGCGGCCGTGGCTCGTACCCAACTCCAGGAGTTGAGCGGGGAACACATGGCGCGGGTGCTCAGCGAGACACCGCCGATAGTCCTCGTGGAACTCGTGGCTCTCGGTTTCCTCGCCTTTACCGCCACCGGTATTTATGACATTTTCGCCTCGCGGCATTTCGGCGTGGAGATCCCGGTGGGAACGGCAGCGAAAATCGGGTGGATCGCCCAGGCGTTCAACAATTTTGCCGGCCTGGGTGGGCTAACCGGCGGGGCGATTCGCTCGCGCTACTACAAGCGGGCCGGAGCCTCCACCAAAGCCGCTGTGGATGCGAGCGTTGCGGTATGGGCCGCGAACCTGCTCGGGCTTTTCGCCATGCTGCTGGCCACCCTGCCTTTCGCTTTCCGCTACGACGGGCGTTTCCTGGTGGTACCGGTGGTGGCCTGCCTGTATATCCCCGTGTATTTCCTGGCCGGCAAGGTCCATTTCTGGAAGATTGACCTGCGCAACACCGCGATTGGCACCCAGAATTTCCGGCAAAAACTCCAGATGCTTTTCGCCTCTGTTGCTGATTGGCTGGCCGCGGCAGTGTTCTTCTGGATTTGCGTGCGGACCTTCCTGGGTGAGGTTTCCTTCGTGCAGGCGGTGTTTGTATACGCCACTGCCACCCTGGTGGGTCTGCTCAGCTTCATCCCGGCGGGCCTGGGAACTTTCGATCTCACCGTTATCGTCTTCTTCCAGCACCTCGGTTTTGATTCCTCCGTCCTGGTGCTCGCGATTATTGTTTACCGCGTTACTTATTACGCGCTACCGTGGCTGGCGGCCACCGTGTACTGGCTGGCCGAATACGCCTACCCGCGCCTGGGCCTAGAGGATCGGGATAAGCGTGAACGCTGGCTCATTAATGCACTGTCCACCGGCGTGGTGATCCTGGGGATTTTCTCCATCGTCAATGCTTTCGCGCCCTCCTTTTACGCGCGGGAGGCACTGCTGCATGTATTCCTCCCCCACGAAATGATTCGCTCCTCGCGTATTGTCTCGCTGCTGGTGGGGATTATGTTGCTTATTTTGGCGCGCGGGGTGCGCCAGCGGGTCAGCCGTGTCTTCCCCATTATTTTGATTCTGCTGGGTGTGGCCGCGGTGGCCTCGGTGGCGCGCGGGCTGGATACCGGCGCCATTATCGTCATTATTCTGTTCTCGATTCTGCTCTACCTGGCGCGCGGGGCTTTCAACCGCGAACCCCTCCCCTTCGAGTGGCGTTCTTTCGCGTTTTCCGCGGTTATCGCGGTGGGGATCCCGCTGGGGATTTTTGCCTGGCGCTGGATCCACGGGGCCCCGCAGGCGCACGTGTACCCCACGGCCCATGCGCTCCTCACCGGGCTAAGCATGATCTGCTTCGTTTCCCTTATTTCCCTCGCGTTACTTTTCTCGCGGTCCCGTGCCCCGCATTTCGAGCTACCCACCCCGGATGATGTGCAGCGGTTCGAAACGTTCCTGAGCCAGCACAATGCCGGCAACGCTTTCACCCATCTTTTCTACCTGGGTGATAAGCAGGTCTTTTATTCTTCTAACGGGCGTGCCGCGCTGCTTTACCGGACCTACCGGTCCTCCATGCTGGTGCTCGGCGATCCGTTCGGGGATGAAGCTGCTTTCGAGGAGCTTTTCGAGGAATTCGTCACCTACGCCGATGAGCACGGCTGTTCGGTCGCGATTTACGAGATTGCGGATATCTACCTGGGCGCCTGCGCAAATATCGGTTTCTCCTTCGTGAAAATCGGGGAGGATGCCACCGTGGACCTGGCCACGTATTCCAATGTGGGGAATAAGGGCAAAGTTTTCCGGCGGATGCGTAACCGCATGGGTGAGAAGGGCACGCATTTCGAAGTGCATTTCCCGCCCTACCCTCCCGAATTCATTGAGGAACTGCGCGAGGTTTCGGACGCGTGGCTGGGCAAACGTTCGGAAATGGGCTTCTCCCTCGGTTTCTTCGACGCCTCCTATATTGGCCGCACCCCGGTGCTGCTGGTGCGCGGGGAGGAACGTATCGAAGGTTTCGCAAGCCTCATGCCGATGGCCCCGGGGGTCGCTTCCGTGGACCTTATGCGCATCCGGCCGGACGCCCCGGGCGGCACCATGGATGGTATTTTTGTTTCCCTTATTGAATGGGCGAAAGAAAACGGGTACACCCACGTCAATTTGGGGATGGCGCCCATGTCCAATACGGGTACCACGCGCTTTTCGCGGGCGCGTGAAAAGGTGGTGCGCGTAATCTACGATTTCGGCGACCGTCTCTACAATTTCAAGGGCCTGCGTTCCTACAAGGAAAAGTTCAAGCCGCGCTGGCAGTCTCGCTATCTTGCGTATACCGGAACCACGGCGTTCACCCCCACCATCCTGGGTCTCCTCAACGTCATCCAGCATCCAGATCGCAGCCGCGGGGCAATTCCGTTGCAATGGAGCCTGCCTGCGCCCTGCCCTAGTGAGGGCGACGACGCCGCAGCTGCCGTTCCGGCAGCTGATACTACGGCTGCCAGTGCGGCTGGAAAGAAGGTGCCTGATGGCCAAGCGCCCCTCGATGCGCAATCCTGAAACGCCGATGGATGAATTCGGCACGGTGGTGCTGCGCGAGCCCACCCAGAATGCTACTAGTGCCTTCCTCAACGCGTCACGGCCACGGGAATTTGAGCTGAAAGAAGCCCAGCGAAAGGCCGCCGATACACAAGTACGTGGTCTTTTCCCTCAGGCGCGAATTTGGCATCTTCACGCGCGCCCGCGCCGGAATGCGCTCAAGGGAATTACTGCTTTTATTGCTAGCATTTTCGACCTTGACCTCTTCCGGATCTGGTTCAAGGAAAAGGCACCGCGCGCTTTTTACCTGGTAGATGAAGGTGTAGGCCAGCTCCTTGTCCGCGTGACAGATGCAGACCTTGAGGCGATCGCACTTCCCACGCCACCCGCGCCCGTAACCAAGCGCCGCTTCACCCTCGGGCAAGATGCATTCTTACGCGAAGAAGAACTTGCCTGAATAGCACGAGCTATTCTTCCTGGGCGGCTACTGTATTCTGACCCGTTGCTGCTTTGCGGGAGCTGCGGCGCTCTTTCCATGTCATGCGGCCGAGCACTCCGATGGTGCCTAGCACTGCGGCTCCGTAGGCGATAGCGAACCACGGGAAGCGTGGCAGATCCGAGGGCTTATTCGCGGCTTTCACGTCTTCCACCGGCGTGGGAATAATGCGCTCGCCCGTGACCAGGATGCGATGGGAGTTAATGCCGAGCGGGGTGCAGGTCACCAGGGTGACGAGGTCTTTGCCTTCTTCTACCCGTAGGGTATCGGTATCTTCCGGGGCTACTACTTTGGTATCCCGCACGTGGTAGGTGAGTACATCACCGAACACTTCGATGGTGAAGGTATCCCCCACGTTAACTTTGTTGAGGTCGGTGAACATACGGGCGTTGGCGAGGCCGCGGTGCGCGGTGATCACTGCGCGGGTGCTCGGCCCGCCCACCGGCAGCGAGGTGCCTTCCAGGTGGCCAGCCGCACGGTTAAGGACCTCATCTGAGGTGCCGTGATAGACGGGTAGGTCAACGTCGATAGTGGGGATGCGGAGCCGGGCCATGAGGCCTTCGGAGTCCGCGGCAAGAATTCTTTCGTAAGGCCAGATGCCGTCCGCGGCGGTGGTGTCGCCGGTGCCGGTGGCTTTACGTTCATTGGCTTCTAAGATTGCGCCGGCGTTGAAGGCTTCGTTATAGGCGTGCGCGGCGGCTAGCTGGGTGTCTTTATCAGGCTGTGCGGTGGCGATTTGTTCGGAGTAGGCACCGGTGACTTTGGATTGCTCGTATTGGGAGAGCCAGGCGGCGGCGTGCGGGTACACCAGCAAGGTGAGCCCGAGGATAACAAGGAGCCCGATGAGGTAGGGCAGCAGCAAGTTTTTCTTCATGAGATACAGACCCGGGTGGGGAGGTACCAGATGGTACCTCCCCACCCGTTCGGTAGGCCGCGAGTGTTACGCGGTCAGTTCTGTGCTTAGGCGTTCACCGCGCGGTTGCGGCGAACCTGAGCGACGGTCAAGCCACCAGCAGCACCCAGCAGCGCGAGGCCACCGAGGGTGAGCATGAGCTGGCCAGCCGCACCGGTCAACGGCAGGTTCGGGCCGTCATGCTTGGTGTTGTCAATGGTCAGCATGACATTAGCTGCAACGCCCTTGTGGACAGTAACTTGCTTCACTTCAGGGCTGATCACGTAACCGGCCGGAGCCTTCTTTTCCTTAAGGAAGAAGTCCTTCTGATCTGCGTCACCAAGAACCAGGCCCGGGAAGCGGACCTTGCCATCAGCATCGGAGGTCGCGGTTGCGATTTCGTTGGTACCGTTGGTCGCATCTTCCTGCGTCGCGTAAACAGCGAAGACGGCGTCCTTCAACGGCTTCTGGTTGTCCTTGTCCTGCTTGAGAACGAGCAGTTCACCGATCTTCACCTTACGATCACCAGGAGTCTTATCGACACCCGGGGTGTGGTCGTTAACGATGGGACCGAAGGAGTTGGGGATTTCGCCGTTCTTCGGGAGACCAGTGATCTTCGTCGAAAGTTCAACCTTGAATTCCTGGCCAGCCTTGACCTTGGCCAGACCTTGCGCGGTCAGCTCGATGGTGACCTTCTGACGATCAGTAACGTCAGTGTCCCCCTTGGTCTCGTTCGTGACCGTCACGGTGTAGTCAGCTTCGGCAAGAACAGTGTCACCGAGGGAGACCTTGGCACCGGCGTACTTGAGATGTGCATCAAGGAGATCTTCCATCCCGATGCGCTTGTAGGTTTCGTCCTTGGCCAGCGCCGGAATCGCGTACTTAATATCCCACTTGACGGTATCACCAATCTTGCGAGCATCAACGTCATTCAGTTTCTTGGTGCCGTCGTCAGCCACGGTGTTCTTCGGGTAGGCGTGAACATCGTAAATCCACTCGGCCTTGTTATCAGCCTTTGAAGGGAAGGGGATGGAGACAAAGAAAGGCTTGGCCTTCTCGATCACATTGTTGTTGCCAACGCTGCCTTCACGAACGAGGTAGACACCAGCGGCAAGATTGGCGAACTTCGTAACTCCACCGGCCGCGGTGGTCTGCTTCGTTTCAGCTCCCAATGTGTAGTTCTGGCCGTCAGCCGTTGCCTGGTTGGAGCCTTCGGTGTAGGCGAGCTTCGAGATCTTCGCCCAGTCCTCGGGCTTCTTCAGATCGATACCCTGCACAGGCTGCAGGATAAATTCAACGCCTTCAAGAGCTTCCGCAGCGGCGGGAACATCCGTGATCTCACGGCCGTTATTCGGCTTGTCCCAAGCCGGGTTCTTGTACTTATGAACAGTAATAGAACCAACCTTGTCGAGGTTCGGGTTGCCAAGTGCGTCTTCAGCGCCCGGAACAGCGTGGGCCCCGGGTGCGAGCACCAGACCAGCGGCGCCCAGCAGGGCGGTGATCAGGGCGGCGAGCACCGCGCGGATAGATTTCTTCAGCTGCATGGTAGTACTCTCCGTGATTGCAGCACATATTGCTTCAATTAGTTGTGTGGTTATTTTTGCCCGAAGGGCGGCGTTAGCTGCGCAGTTTTACGTGCGCAGTTCTCAGTGGCTGAGCCTTTATTCCACGCTCACCCCCGGTTTCGCCGTCTGATCATCACGATGCTCACCAGGAGCACAGCTCCCCCGAGCACCGCGAAGCCTGCCGTGCGGAACGCGTCCTCGCTCCATCCACCGGTGAGTGGGAGCGGCGGTGCCTCACGAAGCTTGTTATAAATCACGCCGAGATTCAGTTCCACGGGTTCGTTACGATCATTCGTGACGGTCGTGGCGCCCACCTCCACGGTTTTCACCTCGGTGGACTTCACATAGCCCAGCGGCGCAGTCTTTTCTTCCAGGGTGTAGGTACCCCAGGGAATGTTTTCCAGGCGCAACTTACCCGGGCGAGGATCCTTATCCTGCCAGAGCTTGGTAGCCGAGCACGCCTGCGCGGTCTCCCCCACACAGTCGCTTACCTCGAAAGGCCGCCCATGCTGATCGCGTACCGTCCACACGGATCCCTTGAGGAACTTCTCCGACCCGGTTTCCTTCTTATCCCACACGATGGTGCCACGCACGCGATCATTCTTAATGGTGACCACGGGATTCTGCTGCGCCGTCGTTACTACCTGCGGCGCGCCAGCGGGCCGGTACCCACGTGGGGCAGATACTTCGTCCACCACGTAGCGCCTACCAATGAGCACATTGTCCCACCTAGCCCGACCGTATCCGTCCGTGGTGCGCTCGCCTTGACGCGGCTCGCCGGCATCGCAACGTCCGTTCCCGTTGGTATCCTCGCACAGGTCGAAAACGGCCCCGGGCAGCGGATCATTCCAGTCGCTATCGCGCTTCTCCACGGTCAAGGACGTCACCTTCGGGGTATTCAACACCGAACACGTGAGATTCCCGTTCACAGCAGGCCCGGTCACCTCCCCAGTAAACGCACCGTTAGCTTCCCTCTGGTTACGAACAGGAATCGACCGCCCCAGCTTGTCCGTGCACGTCCACACTTTGTTGTAGTCACTGAGCGACGACGCCGAATCGCCCGCCATCTGCTCCTTGAGCACATATACGCGATCCCGGCCACGCAGCAGCGTACGCGTGGGAGTTTGGGGACCGGTGGTTTGGCCCGTCGTCGTCATAGATTCGGAAGAAATACCGCCTAACGGATTATTACCGGGATTCTTCTCCGCGACGCTCACCGTGAACTGATCACTGTTATTCAGGCGCTGAGTAATGTTTTTCGCGGCGCTAATAGTCGGAAGATCCGCACATCCTTCGGTATCGGCAATTTCTTGATCAAACTAAGAATCGCTCTGACTACCAGTAGTTTTAGGCACATCGAAAACTGGGCGACCATTGTTCTTGACCTGGCCGGAAACGATATCAACTTCATAGACCCGTGACTGGGATCGACTCTTCTGACCAGGTTTCACGTTCCCATGCTGGCCGGTGTACCGCCCCGAAACGTAGAAAGATCCGTTCGAGCCAGCAGCTAGACCGTCGGGTTCAAACATCATGGTATTAATAAAGAAAGAACGGACAAGAGTGGTGTTCAGATTCGGGAAGTTCTTATTCTTTATTCTGGCAAGGTTAAGCGTTTTGTGCTTCCCAGATTGCGTCGGAGTCACAAACTGGCCCGCCTTAATCGCCCTGTCATAGGCATTTTGGAATTCCGCGGCATCAATACGGTCAATGCGCATCTGGCTAAGGCCGGTAAAATCGCGCCCCTGATTATCCTTACGTCCCTCCGAGGAACCAGAAAGCAGATAAAGATTGCCCTCCTTATCGAAAATAAGATCCGAGAAAATAGCCGAGGATATGCTGGTGGTCTGAAGGTAACCGAGAGTGACAAGCCGCTTTTTGTCCGGATCAAAAACCACTAGTTTACGCTTGGAGGCGTACGGCTGGTTTATCCTACCTGCTTTAGATTTACCCGTGTCACCGATCATCACGTACATGCCCTTCGGGCCCGGAGACATCGTGCCACCACGAATCGGCATTTCTGTTGAGAGGACTTTGTAGCTCTCGATGGACTGGTATCCATTATCTCCGGTATTGGTAATACGTCCGTGAGCGATCCACGTTTCAGGACTTGACCCAGGCGTCGTATCCCCACTCAGCTCGGTATGCCACATAGATCCGTCCGCGGCGACCGCAAGGGCATCATAGCCGACGTTCTTCTCAACGCGGCCTCCACCTTTCCACTCCACACGTCCGACAAGTTCGGAGCCGAGCTGACCGTTCGGTTTAACGGTTATCAAGTTAATTTCACCCTTACCGGCGCCCATGGAATAAAAACCGCGACCGGAGCACTGCTCCATAGAAGTTTGTCGCACATTGCGCGGGGCAAAACGATTCGGGCGCGCGGTGAGCGGGCTGGCCGAGCCGTCCCGCGGAGTACCTTCTGGCTGCTCAAGAATTCCGAGCTGCTCGCGCCAGCTCTTCTGCGCCCGATCCAGCGGAGTGGCGGCCTCGGCGGTTTCCGTATCGGTATCCGGTACCGGGGTAGGTTCGGTGGTGCCGTCTGTTCCTTCCGCCGTGCCTTCTTCAGCGCTGGGCGACGGCGCCACCGGGCTGACGGGCTCGGGCTGCTCAGGATCCGCGGCACCAGTGCCAGGCTCCGGAGCTTCCGAGGCGGCCTGGTCGCTTGCATCTTGAGCGGTGGTAACACCAGGGGTGGGATGAGGTGCCGGGGTACCCGAAAAAGGGACACCCGTGGCGTGGCTGGTCATGAGTGCGGCCACGATCGTCGCAACCGTTGCCGGTATCGCCCGAAAATTCACGCTCATCCTGTCCATTACACGAAGGTTCGATCACCAGAAGTGGTTTATCGGCCCGCCGTATAACTAATAGTTATCAATCGGCTTAATAAGCTACGGGAATGAATACCTACTGTCCAGTAGGTAGAAACGTGATTCATATCCGCCAAAGTTCCCAGACAGCTTTCAGCCTGAAAATTTTTTGCAAATCTTTACACTCAACAAATTGGCATACTATGGCGCAAAAATCCCCAGAAATAGCACCCCCTCCCCCGCATTTTTCACAGTACCGTAGCACGGCAAATTCTAGGACATTTGACCTAAAATTGTTTACCTCAAATAAAGTTTCACCGATTAGTAAAGAATTTTATGTTACGAGCACCACACGATAATTGACGAAAAGTACGTAATATGTCCATGGTTGTCTAGCGACAAATTCGGCGTGATAGTCGGTGTTCAGCCGCTGGGCACACTCCGGGAGTAGTTGAACGAGTCCACGACCGGGTTTACGATCAAGTTATGTCACGCAAAGATCCGCAGCTCCTTACCGGGCTCCTCACCACCATGGGAGCGCTGCACTTCGTTACTCCCAGGCCCTTCGACTCGATCATCCCACCCCAGCTTCCCGGCGAACCGCGGGCCTACACGCTGGCCTCCGGGGTGGCCGAATTGGTCACAGCCGGACTCATTGCGCAGCGCCGCACCCGCAAGCTCGGCGGAGCGGCGGCCATCGCGCTGTTCCTCGCCGTTTTCCCAGCGAATATCTATATGGCCCAGCAGTGGCGGAATCAGCCCTGGCCGCTCAAGGCTATTGCTTACGGACGGCTCCCCCTCCAAGCTCTGCTCATTAAGCAAGCACGGAATGTCATGAAAATGGATGCTGAGGTGGAAGCCGACGTGAAGGCAAATACGGGAGCATAAACCCGATAGAACACCGATGCCGGCTCGGATAGCTGTGGGCCGGTGAGCTGCGCCGTCGTACCCACCTGTACAGACGCAAGCTCGGCAAAAATCGTTACACAGCGGCACACAACGGTGGCGGCCGCTCCCCGCGGGGAAACGGCCGCCACGTTTATTGAGCCGAGTACCAGCTATTCCGAGGCGGGGCTTAACGCTCCACTTCCCCGCGGATGAAAGCCTCCACCGCCGCGCGAGCTTCTTCATCGGGAAGCTGCTGCGCCGGCGACTTCATGAAATAGGCACTGGCGGAGAGCAGCGGGCCACCGATACCGCGATCAAGGGCGATCTTGGCGGCACGGATCGCGTCGATGACCACGCCGGCGGAGTTCGGGGAATCCCAGACCTCGAGCTTGTATTCCAGCTTGACAGGGATATCACCGAAGTTACGCCCTTCCAGGCGCACGAAAGCAAATTTGCGATCCTCGAGCCACGGAACCCAATCCGAGGGCCCCACGTGGATATCATGCGGGTCGAGCTGCTGGGTGATATTGCTGGTGACGGCCTGGGTTTTAGAAATTTTCTTTGATTCCAGGCGCGAACGCTGCAACATATTCTTGAAGTCCATATTGCCACCCACGTTGAGCTGGTAAGTATGGTCAAGAGAAATCCCGCGCTCTTCAAAAAGGCGAGCGAGTACCCGGTGGGTGATAGTCGCACCGATCTGGCTCTTAATATCGTCACCCACAATTGGCACGCCCGCGTCCGTAAACTTCTGGGCCCACTCTGGGTTGGAGGCAATGAACACCGGCATGCAGTTAATCATGGCGACGCCCGCATCAAGGGCGGCCTGCGCGTAGAACTTTGCGGCTTCTTCGGAGCCGACCGGGAGGTAGGAGACCAGCACATCGGCCCGCGCATCCTTAAGCGCGGCCACCACATCAACGGGTTCGGCATCGGATTCGGTAATGGTGGCGCGGTAGTACTCCCCCAGGCCATCCAATGTGGGGCCACGCAGCACCTCCACTCCGGTGGGTGCCACATCGCAGATTTTAATTGTGTTATTTTCGCTAGCGTTGATCGCGGTGGCCAGGTCGGCGCCGACTTTCTTGGCATCGACGTCGAAGGCCGCAACGAACTCAATATCGCGGATATGGTAATCGCCAAATACCACATGCATCAGGCCCGGGACCGTTTCGCTTTCAGATGCGCCGTGGTAGTAGGTCACGCCCTGCACCAGCGAAGACGCACAATTACCTACTCCCACAATGGCAACGCGAATCGACATACGGTTACTCCTTTGTAGTTATTGATGAAACGTGATTGTTTTTTCAGTCATCGATGCGGCGGATGCCGCGGTGAGCGAGACTGAACGGGGCACCTGCGCCCCCATCACCAAGCCACTATGTCACTAAAAAGTTCGTTTGTGAAGAGACCTTACGGGTGGATGTGGTGGAATGGCGCACGGAGATTGGCGGGCGCAATAGTGTGGGGCGGCGACTTTATGGCGTCGCCGCCCCACAATGAGTCACATTAATGTGTCGAGTACAAGGTGCTTAGCTGCGCCGTCGTACCACCATCACCCCTCCCGCTGCCATGCACGCGATACCCGCCAGCGTCAGCGCTGGGCCGGCCATAGAGGTTCCCGTTTTCACGAGCTGCTCCCGAGGTGTAGGTGTGGTTGTAGGCGTGGGAGTTTGCGAGGGAACCGGCGGGGTTGTTGCCGGAACCGACGGGGTTGGCGTGGGCGTAGGAGTCTCCGATTCGGTAGGCGTGGGAGTTGGTGTCGGAGGCGGGGGCACGATAGAGTTCGTCACCACGAATCCGTCCGTCATATTGCCCGCCACGGTCGAGGTATACCCGTCAACAGACTCCTCCACAATCGTGTAATTGATGAGGTAGCCATCCGCGCACTTGTCCACGTCAGCGAAGGTTGCCTTCC
Organism: Actinotignum sp. usb-actsch-213; assembly: GCF_059085665.1. Taxonomy (NCBI): domain Bacteria; kingdom Bacillati; phylum Actinomycetota; class Actinomycetes; order Actinomycetales; family Actinomycetaceae; genus Actinotignum; species Actinotignum sp. usb-actsch-213. Next base: position 73,984 of record NZ_JBHNSQ010000028.1, on the reverse strand, counting down.
AGCCTTCCGCCGCGCCAACAGTCTTACGAGCAACTTCCTTACCGTCCCCCAGCAGCACGAAAGTGATGTTCTCCGGGCGTGTCTGCTTAGCGTTATCGTCATCCTGCCACGCCTTCGTTGCCGAGACATCCGTAGCCAAGGTATTGGTGAACCGGAATGTACCATCCGGATTCAGGTCAGCATCGCTGCGGTACCCGGGGGTAGGAATTTCGGTGATGTTATATTCGACTTCATTATCGGTCCAGGTAGGGCCGGCAAGTTCATACCTGGGGACACTGAACGTAAAATTCCACTCATCGACCGTTGAGGGGTAATTAACGACCTCGTATTCATGCTTGCTGGCTTCATAACGTGGATTGATCCAGAGCTGCTCGCTGCGATCCTGGTACACCTTGAACACTGCGTATTTGATGGTTTCCTTGGGTAATTCCTTTTGCAGGTTACCTTCCGCATCGCGAGTGTACTGGGTTCCCCACAGTTCCAAGGTGATGAAATCTGGGTGCTCCTTAGCCGGGCAAGCTACCCGCGCGACCGGGCTATCGACCGGTTGGGCCTGCGAGTAAGCTGTGATACCCAGCAAGCCCAGCAGAAGCGCAACGGCCATCGCGCCGAGTTTACGTAGATGCGTCATATTTCTTCCCTCCATCGGCTCAGCCATGCCCGGTGCGCGCGACGTCTTCATCGCCGCATTCCGGCCGCGAAAAGGCGTGTTTTCGTATTTTCGCGCGGCTGCTTGTTTCATCATCGCTTATGCGGTGCGCGGCCATTACGGGAACTAAGTCCCACGGCTCTAGTACGACGACGCAGCCACTTCCCTCACCAGCACATATGCCACGATGGCGCGGAAAAACTGGATGTGAGAAACTGGGGTATGTCCCAAGAAATGCGCATCGTCATTCCTAAATATCAAGCCACGCTGGAACCGCCGGTTATCGGAGCTGCGCTTGTGGAGGCCTCTATTAGCTACGACGGTTTACCGGTGGCGATCTGGAGCACTGACGAGGATTGGCACAAGTTTTTCGGGCGGTCAAACGGCGGTTGTACCGCCAACGCATATATCGACGGAGTCGTTGATGCCCTGCTAACGCGGCATAATGCCGACGGCAAGATTATCCAGAAAACACCTATTTTTCGATTCCCCGTCTGTTTCCCCAGTATCCAATCCTTGCCTTCGGGAGCTTTTCTTATTGTCGGAGGGCGATGGAGGTGGTACGCAGAGGAGAACCATGCTAATCACAACGCTTTTATCTACGATTTCGAAGGCAAGCTGATTAGAAGCGGAACTGTTGGGGATGCAATAAACAAGGTTCAAGCGCTGAGCGATGGAACCTTCTGGACCAGCTACTTCGACGAAGGCATAGGTGACAACCTTGGTTGGGATCCGCAATTCCCGAGCAACGCACCCAATCTGCACTATCGTGAACCATTTGAGGTCACCGGACTCATTCATTGGAATAGTGAACTGGAACCGATATGGGTTTATCCCACCATGGAAGAACTACGCCCGCGATTCGGTGATCGAGGCGCTTTCTATGCATCGATGTTCCACATGTCCTCCATGAATTTTGACGTGGATCAGACAGTTGTTCTCCCAAGTACATCGTGTTCCATTATTACGATTGAGAATCACGAAATCACCAGGTATATCGACACCGAAGGAGATTTCGAAGGTGTGCCCGGCGTGGCAATCTCCGGTGACCGCGTCCTTATTTGGTCCTGGCGTGGTAAACCGATTATCACACTCATTGATATCAGCGACGGGTACCGAGTAGTTGAGAACTGTGAGCTACGCTATCCGAAGGAATTCGATACCGACTCGTTCTCATCTTCGAATTACATTGGACCTACCATCCACGATATTGATGAGGATGGCGTCTGGATAACCCTGGATATCAACGACGTGTGGCCGGATGAGTAGCGGTGAAATGTACAGCGTCGTCGTACCTTAGCGTGAAAAAGTGAAGCGAGGGAAAGGTCGAAGATCTGATGGGACAGTGCGCATCGCATCGACACCCGTCGATCTGCCCGTTTCCGTTCCCGATATCCAATACTTGCCTGACGGTACGTTCCTGGCCGTCGGCGCGCGATGCCGGTGGTCCAGCGACCGGCATGAAGCCACACACAACGCCTACATCTATACAGCGGACGGGGAACTGGTGCGATCCGGGGTGCTCGGTGATGGCATCCAAGATGTGCAGGCCCTCGGTGATGGCAGCATCTGGACAAGTTATTTCGATGAAAGAATTCTCGGTAACTTCGGCTGGGATTTTGGAGTCCGCGGGGAGAAAAGCGGCGAAGCGGAGAACCTCGCGATTGGATTTTGCGGGCTCTGCCGCTGGAATAGCAAGCTGCAAGCGGAATGGCTGTACCCCGACTGGCACGACGTGGAACCGGAGTTCGGTGAGGAGCTGGCCCGCCTGACCTTTATTGCCGATTGCTATGCCATGAACTGCACCGATGAGCAGACGATTATTTGCCTCTACTCCGATTTCCCGCTGGTTACGATAACGGGAGATCGGATTACCCGAATTGTTGATACCCGTAAGGAAATACCGCGGCTGAGAGGTTTGGCGGTTTCGGGAAATCGTGTGCTGGCCTACGGTGATTATGACGAAACTATCTGTGCGCTAGCGGATACGAGCAACGGCTACCGCGAAATCACCCGCTGCCAGGTACAACATGCAGCCGATGCCGTGCTCCCCTATTACCCCGCCGGATCCCGCGGCTCTGCGATCCACTTCATTGACAGCCTGCACCGGTGGTTCGTGCTGGATGTGGATGAGGCGTGGGTGGAAGCGTGAAGCCGGCCGGAGAAGACTCCTGTGACTAGCGCCCGACCTGGATTCGATTCCCGGCATCTCCACCTAAAGCTGCTCCCCTCTCCAATACATCGACGTCAAGAATTCAAAAATAGGTACAGATTCGCACTCCGAAATAGAATTCGTACCTCTTTACATAGCGGTGGGAATAGCGCGCGCGGCGGTCGCGTTGTAGACTGATGAATCCACCGCGTTACCGGCGTTGAATGCCGGGCGGGTGGAACTGTTTGATAACAGCATACGGGGATGATCGGTTTCGACGGCGGTAGTTAGTCGGAGGGAAGCGGGCCGAGGATGTAGAGTCACCTCGATAACGCTCTCTGCAAACCAATAGGTGCCAAGAACAAGAGCACCGATTTCGCCCTCGCTGCCTAAGCTAAGCGACCTGCGAAATCTGCTGAACTAGGTGTGCTTTCCGCCTAGACCTCAGCATCGTTGAGAAAGCCACTGGTGAGTACGTTTGCTACGGGCGTGCTCGCGACACCAACATAGATAGGTTCGTCAGGGCCTGGTTCGTGTGGAACCCTGGAGCCGAAAACAACTATCAACGAACTGCGCCCGGAGAATACTCCTTTGGCTATCGTCGGACCCGGGTTCGATTCCCGGCATCTCCACTTATGATGAGCACCCGCTCCGGTTTTCCGGCGCGGGTGCTCATTTTATTCTGGATCGGTAGTATCTGATAGCAGGAGAGTGATTCACCATGGGCACTAGCAAATCCGAAATAGGCGAACGCATCATCTCAGCTCGGACACGCGTCGGAATGTCGCAAAGTGATCTAGCTACGGCCTGCGGTCTGTCCCTGGGAACAATCAACGCCATCGAAACAGGAGACCGCTCAGCAAGCTACATCGAGGCAACACTCATTGCAGATGCTCTTGGGATATATGCCGACGAACTACGCGGCACAAGTACCCTGCTCGAAGAAGCTCTCTGTACTGGCTGTGCGGGTACCGCGGGTTCCAAGAAACTAGCAGATTATCTCGTTAGCGCGCTCGCATTATCCCAGCGGCTCGATGAAATCGGCATTCCCGGGTAGCGTACCGCGATACCCGTCATATATCCGTGAGCCCGGCTACCGCACCAGCCCTTCGCGGCGCCGGGCGGCAGACATCGCCCGCTGCGCCTCCCGATCCGCTTCGCGCCGGCGGATCGTCTCGCGCTTATCCCATTCCTGCTTGCCCTTAGCCACCGCGATTTCCAGCTTGGCCAGCCCGCGCACGAAATACAGCTCGAGGGGCACGATCGTATAGCCCTTCGCCTCGACCGCCCGCGCCAGCTTCTCGATCTCCGATTTGTGCAGCAGCAGGCGCCGCTTGCGGGTGGGCGCGTGATTCGTCCACGTTCCCATGGCGTAAATCGGTATATTGATCCCGTGCGCGTACACCTGCCCGCGATCCACCTCAATCCAGCCGTCCACCAGCGAGGCCCGGCCCATGCGCAGCGCCTTCACCTCGGTTCCAGACAGCGACATCCCCGCCTCAAAGGTGTCCTCAATGAAATAATCATGGCGCGCCTTCTTATTGCGCGCGATCACCTGATGCGCATCGGCCGCCGCTTTCGCCTGCTGGGCCGCGCTCAGCTTTCCTTCTTTTTTCTTCGCCACGCGGGCTTCTCCGTTCTAATCCTTGAGCTCACGCCGGTCAGTGATGAGGAACCACACAAAAATCAGGGTTCCGGCCAGCAGTACCACCGCTGGCGCGCTCACGTCCAGCAGATGATCGGTGAAGAACGACGGCGCAGCTGCCGCATCGGTATTCACCGTCAAGGTGATAATCAATCCAATAACAAAAGTAGTCACGCCGGTAGCTACCCCGGCAACCGCGATTCCCCGCCGCGTGGCAATCGTATTAATCATGCGGCGTACCATCGCCAACACAATGAGCGCCGCGAAACCAACCGCGAAAAGCAACGTTCCCACCGCGTAAGGCGAATCGGTGATAGCAGCCCGATCCCAAACAAACCAGGCGAGTACCAGCCCCAGCACCCCGGTGAGCACCTCGTATGCGGTGGCCTTACGCTGCCCGCGCGCGTAGCGCTTCTCCAATTGCCGGCGCGAATACTTGCTCACGTCAGTTTTCTGCTTCTTCTTCGCCGCAGCTGGCGCTTGCCCCGCAGTCGGAGCAACTGCGCCCTCACCAGCCGGAGCTCCCTTCTCCGTTTCTCCGGGCTGGGTAACCGCCCCGGCCGGCTTATCCGTGCCGAGTGAGCTACCTGGCTGTTGCGGCGGCGTCGTACTAGAAACGCCCGGCGCGGTGTCACGTGCGGTTGAGGCTGCGTCGGTGGTGGGAGCGGGATCGGTCGAGCCGTGTGCTTGTGTCATGATATCCTCTTCGTCGATTCGTGGTTGCGCGCTTGGCTACGCCAGCGCACCGGGATAGCCACTGTTACTGGAGCGGCCAAAGTGCCGGGCCGCCGGGCTAGCCGCCCTAAGCCGGGCTGCCCCGCACGCTATTCGTAGAATCCAGGCAGGGACATCGGGTCGATAACCACGCCGTCCTGCCACACCTCAAAGTGTACGTGGCAACCGGTGACCATGCCCGTCATGCCGGTCCAGCCGATCACATCGCCCTGGCCCACGCTCTGCCCCACGGATACATTGAAGCCGGAAAGATGATTGTAAACCACCACGTAGGACGAGCCGTTAATATAGCCGAGGTTAAGGATGACCTGGTTGCCGTGTGTGCCGTTACCTGAGGCCGGGCGTACCGCCGCGACCACGCCAGCTGCCGCCGCATATTGCGGATTACCGCAGGCTGAACGCAAGTCCACGCCTTCGTGCATCCACCAACCGCCATCGAAGGGATAGACACGCATCCCGAAAGGCGAGGTCACGTACAGCGGGGCCGGCACGGGCGGGATAAGCGCACCCGAAGCTGCCGGGGGTGCTGCCGGGGCACCTCCCCCGCCGCCCTGGGCTGCTGCTTCCGCCGCGCGCCGCCGGTTTTCCTCGTCAATACGGGCGATCTGCGCGGCGGTATCATCGCGGGCCGCGTTCATGGCCGACAGCGAGTTCTGGAATTCCCCGCGCCGCGCCTCCAGAGCTTGGGATTGCTGGGTGACAGAAGCTTCCAGGTCCGCGAGTTCCTTGGTGCGGGCCGCGGCGGCTGCCTCTTTCGATTTCTTTTCCGCTACCGCGGCATCCGCCTGGCTCTTGAGCTGGGAAATCTCCCCTTGTACTGCCTTTTGCCGCTGGGCACGGGTCCGGTTCGCCGCCGTTGTTTGGGTCACGTCGGTGAGAGTTTGGGATTGCACCCGGGTAATCGCCTGGTTCGCGGACAGCGCGTTGAAGAAATCCGCGCTTGATTTTGCGCCGATCAGAAGCTCCACGGTGGAAACCCGGTTATCACCGCGATATTCGGAACGCGCAATCTCGCCGAGGTTATCGCGAGTTTCACTCAGTTTCTTCTCACCTTGCGCAATCGAGGTGGTGATGGAATCAAGCTCGCCCTTGGCCGCATCCAGGCGCGCCCCGATTTTTTCTTGTTCGCGCTGGGCTGCTGCGGCGTCGTTCTGCGCCTGCAATAACGCGGCCTGCGCCCCGGGAACCTGCGCCTGCGTTTCTTGCAGCTTGAGGTAAACGTTTTGCAGATCCACGTCCACTCCCTCGAGGGAAGAACGCAGATTCTCAATTTCGGCTTCCTGCTGTTCTTGCTGGCGGACGAGGTCGTCGCGGTCATCGGCACGCGCCGGCGTCGCCAACCCGGCAACGCCCAGCGCCCCCGCAGCCAGCGCCCCCAACCATCGTCTGCTCCCGATTCTCACCGGTTCACCTTTCCTATATGTATCTCTTTTAGCGACCGTACCGTTAGGCTTGGCGACGACGCCGCGGCGCCGTCGCCCCACCTCCGTTATACGCGTGCGTACCTGCGCAAAGCGATCCAGGACGCCAAGCCGGACACCAGCACTGAACCAATGAGCAGCCAGGGTGCCACCTGGAGGGCCTCGCTCACGCCGATCACCCGAATCCACGGCAGCGACTGGGAAATCCAATCCTCGAGCAGGAATTTCGCTGCCAGCCACAGCCCACCGACCGCAAAAATAGCGCCGACAAGCGAGGCAATAATTCCTTCGAGGATGAAGGGCAGTTCGATGAAGAAATTCGAGGCGCCCACGTAGCGCATAATCCCCGTTTCGTTACGCCGCGACATTGCCGAGAGCCGGATCGTGGTGGGGATGAGGAGAAGCGCGGTGAGGATCATGACCGCGGCCAGCCCGCCGGCAATCGCGGTGAAGCGATTAAGGGTGGCGAAAACCGGTTCTATTTGTTCACGCTGGTCGTACACACTCTGCACCCCGGGGCGGTTACCGAGGTCTTCCACAAGAACCTGGTACTTTTCCGGGTCGTGCAATTTGACGCGGAATGAAACCTGCATTTGATCTGCTGTGACGGTGTCACGCCAGACCGAATCGCCCATTTGTTCCCGGTAGTTTGCGAAGGCTTCTTCTTTGGTTTCGAATTCGTAACGTTCGACCTGGGAAGCAAGCGGTTCGGTGGTCAGGGCGGTATCGATGGCTTTGATTTGTTCGTCGGTGGCTTCGTTACCGGCGCAGGGTTCGGTAGCATCATTCGCCGCACACATGAACACCGAGACTTCCACCTGGCTGTACCAATCGGCACGTAGGTGGCTGATCTGGGTTTGGAGCAGCGCTGCCGCGCCCACGAAAAGGAGGGAAACGAAAGTGACGAGGGAAACCGAGGCAGCCATCGCCTTGTTATTGATAAGTCCCTTGAATGTTTGGGACAGGACGAAACGACTGCGCATTAGTGTTGCCCTCCTCCGTACTGGCCGCGATCCTGATCACGAACGATCACGCCGTTGGCCAGCTCAATGACGCGCTTACGCATCTGGTTCACGACGCTGGCATCATGCGTGGCCATAACCACCGTGGTTCCCGAGCGGTTGATCCGGTCCAGGAGGCGCATAATCGACAGCCCGGTGTTTTGGTCCAGGTTTCCGGTCGGTTCGTCAGCGAGGAGAATTTCGGGGCGGTTGACCATGGCGCGCGCAATGGCCACGCGCTGCTGTTCCCCGCCCGAAAGTTCGTTCATACGGCGGCGTTCCTTGCCATCCAACCCCACCATTTCCAGTACTTCCGGAACTTCGGTGCGGATGCGATGGCGCGGGGCCCCGATGACCTGAAGCGCGAGCGCCACGTTGTCGTGAACATTCTTATCGGGAAGGAGCCGGAAATCTTGGAAAACCGTACCGATGCGGCGCCGCAGGAAGGGGACACGCCGCTGGGAGACCGTGGCGAGGTCCTTGCCGAGCACCTCAATTTTTCCGGATGTTGGCCGTTCGGCAACGTTGATGAGCGAAAGCATCGTTGACTTTCCCGAACCGGAGGGACCCACGAGGAAAACGAATTCGCCGCGGTCAATATCCGCGCTTACCGAGTCCAGCGCGGGTTTCGCGCCCTTCTGGTAGAGCTTCGTCACCTTGGTAAATGTGATCATAAACTTGCCCTTAGATTACTACTATCGTGCTTTACCCTACGGAACAGGCCGTGAAATCGCGCGGGACGCGCCGCGTACTCGCAAAAGACGCGTCAATCACTCGTGCACCCGCCGCGTGCTCGTGCACCTTACTACTCGGTATGCGCGGTGCGGTCGCGTTATTCACCGTCTACTCCCCCACGTTATTACTTGTCTTTTCCCCTGCCTTTTCGCCCGTGGCACGCCAGCGGATACCAGCGTCGATAAAACCGTCAATATCACCATCAAAAATAGCGTCGGTATTCCCCGATTCGTACCCGGTACGCAGATCCTTGACCATCTGGTAGGGCTGGAGCACGTAGGACCGCATCTGATCCCCCCACGAAGCCTTAATATCTCCGCGTAGTTCCTTCTTTTCGCGTGCTTCCTCTTCCTGTTTGAGCAGGAGTAGGCGCGATTGCAAGACCCGCATAGCGGCGGCCCGGTTTTGAATCTGAGATTTCTCATCCTGCATCGAGACCACGATCCCGGTGGGCAGGTGGGTGATACGTACCGCAGAATCGGTGGTATTCACGGATTGGCCGCCCGGCCCCGAGGAACGGAACACATCAATGCGGATATCGGTATCAGGAATATCGATATGGTCAGTTTGCTCGATAAGAGGAATAACCTCGACGGCGGCAAAGGAGGTCTGGCGCCGGCCCTGGTTATCAAAAGGCGAGATGCGCACCAGCCGGTGGGTCCCCGCTTCCACCGAGAGGGTGCCATAGGCATAGGGTGCGCTCACCTCAAAGGTGGTCGATTTCAATCCGGCCTCTTCGGCGTAGGAGGTGTCGAGCACTTTGGTGGCGTAGCCGCTACGTTCGGCCCAGCGCAGGTACATGCGTTGGAGCATCTGCGCGAAATCGGCCGCGTCCACTCCCCCGGCCCCGGAACGAATAGTTACCACGGCATCACGTTCATCGTATTTGCCGGAGAGCAGGGTGCGGATGTGGAGTTCTTCCAGCGCCTTTTCTGTGCTTGTCATTTCTTCGCCGAGCGCTTCGTAGAGTTCCCGAGCCGAAGCCGGATCTGAAAGCTCTTCTTCTTGCGCTATTTCGAGCAGCGCACCGGCATCCTCGATACGCGCGCGCATGGTCTCAAGTTTCTCCAGTTCACTTTGGGCGTGGGAGAGTTTCGAGGTGACTTCTTGGGCACGGGCGGTATCATCCCAGAGCCCGGGAGCGGAGGATTCTTCCGTCAGCGCGGCGATACGCGCGGTGAGGCCCTCCACATCGGTCACCGCTTCGATTTGGTGAAAAACACTGCGTAGATGGTCAAGACGTTCGGAAAAATCACTCACGGCATAAGGCTACCTCAGGTCAAGGCGCGCCCGGGCCTGCGCGCGGAGTGGAACGGGCAGGTCCAGTACCGGCAGCCGCACCGTTTTTTCCAGGGCGACGACGACGCCGGCGCTATCCGCGCCGGTATCTGGCAGCACGCGCTCCGCGGGACATGTTGCGGCAGCGAGCTGGCGCACGGTGGTGGTGCTGGGATGACAATCGGCCAGGGGCGCGCTGCTGAAATAGCATTCGCGAGTGATCTCTTGGCTGATCGCGAGCGCGGCGGAATCGGCCTGCCCCTGGAGCGCGTGCCGAGCGGTGAGGACGGTGGCGAGGTAGATAAAACCCAAGCACAGTAGGGCGCTGAGCGCCCAGGTTCCCAGGCCGAGGATGAGGATATTGCCGCGTTCCCGGGGTGTTGCTCGTGCCCGCAGTGCCGGAGATTTCGCCAGGGTGTTCACGGCCGCGCCTGTCGAAAACGATCCACGGTTGTTGAGGCACTCTGCTCGATAAGAACAGTGCGCCCAAAATAAACGAGCGGAACCGAGACCCCGACCGTGACGGTGATACGTGCTCCCGGGCTTAGGCACGGGTGGGCGGAGCAGGAGATCCGCGGGGGCGCGCCGCTTAGGGTGGCGCCGCTAACCGCGGCATCGCTCACCGCGGCGTGAACAACCGCCCGAGCTCGCGCTGTTCCACTGGCCGTGTTGTCCGCGGTTGCGAAACTGCGGGCTGCTTCCTGGGCTGCCTGCGCAGCGACCGCGCGGGCGCGGTTAATCCCGGTGCTTTCCACGGTAAATATGAAGAGCGGGAGAACAAGCACAACGAGGATAGCGAAGGCTTCCAGAGTTCCGTTTCCTTTTTCGCGGGTGCTTCGGTACCTCACCTGGTTTTTCATAACGGTGATCCTTTCGCGGGTGGAGGGTGGGTGTGCGCCCTACGAGCGGTGAGGACGTGTGCGTGGGCTCGCAGCTTGACTGGATGTGTTCCCAGGAGGGAGGAATATGTTCCGGCGATTTCGACCCGCAGGAATTCTTCTTCTCCGATGCGAATCGTGCTCGCGCTGGCTGTGCACTGGCAGGCGGGTAGGCGCGCGGTGATCTCCGCGGTGGCCTGGCCAGCTATCTCGGGCAGGCTGAGCTGGCGCACCGCTCCCGCGCGAGCGGCCCGTGCTGCGCAATCACGTATCTGTTCGATTGCAAAGACGCGGGATCCGAGAACCGCAAGCGCCAGGGCGGCGAGGACCATCCCCCCGGCGAGGAGGCAAAAATCGATGACTGCACTGCCGCGTTCAGAATCTGGCGCGCGAGGAAAGGGCGCGCTGGACACATGCTCTGCGGGGAGTGGCTTGCCGGAAAACAGCGCTGTGGGTTCAGGTATCGGTGTCATGAAAAACTCGAGATGCGTTCGATGGCGGTGGAGAAGAGGTTCGTGAGGGCCGGGCCGGCTATCGCCCAGATGGCGAGCACCAGGCCGACGGTCATGAGGGTGACAAGTACCCAGCCAGGCACGTCTCCGCGTTCCCGAGAATCCGGAATGGTCCACGTTGCGGCTGGTAGATCAGGGTGGATAAGCGCGCTGTGCGTGCTGACTGGCATAAGTAGTTCCTTTCGCTAGATAGGTTGGTTGTGGCGGTGGTTTATGGGGAGGTGAGGGGAAGAAAGGTGAGTCGGGCCAGGCCCGGGTAGAGGGCGATGACCACGATGAAGGGCAAGATGAGGAAAACAACGGGGATCATCATGAGGATTTCGCGGCGGCCTCCACGTTCGAGGAGCTGGCGGCGGGCATAATCTCGTGCTTCTTCGGCTTGTACCCGCAAGGTGTCTGCGAGCGGAGAGCCGTGGGCTAGTGCGGCAACTAAGGCTTCGCATAGGCTTTGCAAGGCCGGGTTGTGTACCCGTTCGTTAAGGTGGCGCACTGCGGTGGTAAGCGGGTCTCCGGCGTAGACGTCCCCGAGGGTCCGCCGCAGTTCTTTTCCCAGGGTTCCGCCGGCGAAGCTCGCAACATATTCAATAGCTCCCACGATGCTGGTACCTGCCCCGACCGCGATGCTCAGGAGGTGGGCAATATCGGGAAGTTCTGTGGTGATAGAGCCGTCGCGGCGGCGCAGGCGCGCGGTGAGCTGAGAGTCCACGCCGAGGATGGCGCCGATGAGGAAGAACACTGGGCAGGCGGTCGCGAGCGCAGCGGGTAATCCGCGGGCCAGGCAGGCTAGCCCGAACACGATACCGACCGCTCCCGCGAGTACTCCCGCGCGTAATTGGGCAAAGCGGAAGTCTGCGACGTCGCCCTCCCCTAAACGGTGGAGGCGGCCCGTGACCGATGCGTGAGTGGAACCGAATTTTTCCGCGCCGCGCAACAGTATTCTGATAATGCGATGGGGCAGGCGCGGGCGGGCACCGCCCAGGTAGGGCACGATGCGCGAAACCAGTGCGGGGCCTGGCCAGAGCCACCACCAGCCGAGGAGCACGAGGCCGGCCGCGCAGAGACTCCCGGTAAGTGCAGGGAGGGGTGCAGGAAGAAACGCGCGAAGGGGAAGAAGCATAGGAGCGGTCCCGTCCTATACTGCGGCGCGCCGGGCGCGACTGGGACGGGGCGGCGAGGACGAGCCGACCTGTGAGGCGGCTGGCGAAGCAGTGGGCAAGGTAGTAGGTAAGGCTCTCGGAGCGGATCTCGAAACCGATCCCGGCGCAGATCCCGGTGAGCCGGCCAGGACTCGTTGTTCTTCGGGGAGTCGGCCCAGGTGGAGCATGAGTCCGTAGGCAAGCAGTGTGGCGCCCAGGCCAAGCAGGAGGATGAGGGTGCCGGTTGGCGAGGTGAAGGCATCCATCGTGCCCGGCCTGGTGGAGAGCAGGAGGAGGACGAGCCACGGGGCAAGAGCGGCCACCCGTGCCCCGTTAACGGTCCATGATTGCCGGGCGAGGAGTTCACCCCGGGCCCGGTTTTCTGCGCGCAGGGATACCGCGAGCGATTCCAGGACGCGGGGTAGATCGTGGCCGCCGTGGCGCACCGCGAGTCGGAGAATTTCGAGGACCCGGTCCGATACCGGGTCGTGGAAGGAATCTTTGAGGCGGGTCAGGGAGGCATCAATACTTCCGGTTGTTTGCAGGTGAGTGGCGAAGGAGCGCATTGCGGGCGGGGCGTCTGGCCGAGTGGCGAGATAGAGAAGAGCTTCGGGGATAGTGCGCCCGGCACGCAGGGAAGAGAGCAGCTGATCGATACGGTCAGGCCAGGCCAGACGCTGCGCTTCCCTGGTTTTTCTCCCGGTGTGACGAGCATGCCAGAATGGCAGCCATATTCCTACCGTTCCTCCGGCTACGCCGAGGAAAGGATGACCGGTGGTGAGCAAGGCACCCAGGGCCAGTCCAAGACCGCAACACAGAGCTATCCCGAGTCTGCGTGTGGGAATGGTGATGCGCGGCTTTCTTTGACGCGCAGGCCAGCCCGAGCGATCCCGCCAGCCCGAGCGGTCCGGCGCGGACAGGGCGCGAATAACTGTGAGGATTCCGGTGGCAAGTAAAGCTCCTACGATCAGTCCCATGATCAACTCGCCTTCCTCGTAAGAATGTGGCCATCTGGCGCAAGACCTCCGACTTCCAGAATCTGGGTAACCCGGCGCTGCCCGCTGGCGGCACGCGCCACGTGAATGACGAGGCTGATGGTGGCGGCAACGGTGGGTGTGACGAAGTTCGGGGTAATATTTTCACCCGCGAGGAGGGGGAGGATCTCCAATTTGGCCAGGGCTTCCCGCGCACTGTTGGCGTGAATGGTGCAGGCCCCGGGAATACCCGCGTTGAGGGCCACAAGAAGATCGAAGGCTTCTGCTCCGCGTACTTCTCCGATCACGATGCGGTCCGGGCGCATACGTAGACTTTCACGCACGAGGTCACGGAGCGTCACCGCGCCGCGCCCTTCCAGGGAGGGCGGACGCGTTTGCATCGCAACAACATCGGGGAGGTCGATACCCAGCTCAAACACTTCCTCAGCGCTGATGAGGCGTTCTGTTGGTGGTATCGCGCCGAGCAGAGCACGTAAAAGAGTAGTTTTGCCGGCCCCCGTTGATCCCGATACCAAAATATTGCGCCCGGCGATCATGGCTGCGCTCAGATAGTCTGCCTGCTGCGCTTCTAACATGTGTACATCCACCAGATCACTAAGCTTGCGGGCCCGCACCGTGTATTTTCTGATATTGATCGCCCAGTGGCGTGCGGTGATATCGGGGATGGCCACGTGGAGGCGTTCTCCGCTAGGCAGCTGGGCATCGACAAAAGGGGTGGATAGGTCTAGACGCCGACCGGAAGCATAGAGCATCCGCTCGACCAAAGTGTGGATCTCACTTTCGGCCATGGTGAGATCAACACGGGCGGATACCCCGGCGCGGGCCACAAAAATCTTATCGGGGGCATTGATCCAGATTTCCTCCACCTGCGGGTCATCGAAGAATTTTTGTAGTGGTCCGTATCCGCCCAATTGGGAGATGAGGTGGGAGCGCACGCTCTCCGTATCCGCCAGTGCCGCGTGTTCCCCGCGCACTGATTCGTCATTAAACGTGGTGAGGGTTTCTCCCACGATGGTTTCCAGGAAGGCGGTATCCCGGCGGGGATCAATTCCGCGGTGCCGAATCGTTGCCCGAACTCGCTCTTCTATGGCCTGCCGGGTGGCGGAGGCAGGGCGATAGGCACGACTGGCCGCGTGCGCTGAGCGAGCCGAGGCGAGGCCCGCTGGCCCCGGATATGCCGTTTCGTGCATGGCGCCCCCTTTGGATATTCGGGTGGTGATCGTGGTGAGGTGCTCTCACTGTAGGGTCTCCCGCGTCCGGGAATAGCACCCAGCCGGCTGGCTGTGGATAGGGGATGCGTTTCGCGATGATGTGGATAGATCCGGTGGCCGGTCTATATCCGGGGTGTAGGCAAGCACGTGGCTGAGTTTTCGGATAAATTGAGGGGGTGACTACTTCTCCGCTCTATCTTGCTGCGCTTGCCGTCGGGGCTCTCGGCGTCGAGATTGTCTCCACGCGCCAACCGTTTGTTGAGACGGAAGATTTTGTTTCCGGTTGTGTCCTTGATTCTCAGGGGCGCCACTGGATGGTTAAAGTTCCTCAGAATGGCACGGCGGCAACATCCTTAGAAGCCGAGGCGGCTCTGGCCCCCCAGCTTTTGGAGGAATTGCGGGCCGGTCGCCTACCTTTCGATATCATGCGACCGGCTGGTTTTGTTGATGCGGATACCGGGGGCCGCGCGGTGGTCTACCCGGAGCCTTTTGGGCGGGCGCTGGTTTTCGAAGCCCTCGGTGAGGAAGAAGTACGGGAGATGGGGCGTACTCTCGCCGCGATTCACAGTATTGATCGGGATGTGGTGGCTCGTTCCGGGTTGCCTGTTTATACGGCTGGGCAGTGGCGTGACCGGGTGCGAGCCGAGCTGGAGGCAGCCGATCAGGAAACGTCCCTTCCCACGATTTTGCGCCAGCGCTGGATGGATGTGCTGGATAGTGACGAGGTGTGGGATTTTGAGGAAACGGTTGTCCACGGTGATGTGGCTTCCGATAATTTCTTGTGGTCGAATGGCTCGGTTGCGAGCGTGCTCGGTTTTGGTGAGGCGCACGTGGGCGACCCGGCTCGGGATTTAGCGGCGATGCTTGTTCTTGATGATGAACAGTGGCCGAGTTTTATTACTTCCTATGAGAATGCGCGCTCGGTTGAGCTGAGGGAAGCGGATTACACCCGTATTATTTTCACTTCGGAGTTCGCGATTATTCGCTGGCTCATGTACGGGATTCGTACGGGCAGCATGGAGATTAGGAACGACGCCGTCCAGATGCTCGGCGCGCTGGCTGAGGATGTACGTGAAGCCCCGGATTTGCTTCCCGCTCCCCCGGCATCGGAGTCGGCTTTCACTGAAAGTGCTTCCGATGCCGAGGCGAGCGGTGCGGATGAGCTGACCGGGGAGACCGCGGTTACTGCTCCTGATTGGGCAGACCCGCACGAAGCAGAATTTCCTCCTCGCTGAGCTTCCCGGCCCGTAGTTCCTCAGCTCTGTTTCCCCGCAGGTATACGAAGGAAGCGTCGATGTCCGCAAGGGGAACGCCGTGTGCCCGGGACCAGGCAAGCCGATAGAGGGCGAGCTGGAGTTCGCGGGCCGCTTTGGTTTCCCCGTAGGGGCGCCGCCCGGATTTCCAGTCCACGATAGTCACCGGGGCACGCCCGGGTACCTGAGAGGTATCAAAAACGGCGTCGAGTGCGCAGTGGACAACATGCCCCCCGATAACCACACCGAGTTGCTGTTCGATGGCGAGCGGCGGGTAGCTCGCCCATTCGGATGCTTCGTAGTTTTCATACATATGCATGATTTCTTCCGCGCTGAGAACAGGATCATGTTCGAGGGGATCCTCGCTATCAATATTGAGCACGGCGGCGCTCGCGTAACTATCAGCGATTTTTTCGTGCAGGATCGTCCCCAAACGCGCAGCTCGCGAGGGCTGGCGGGGAACCGGGCGGCGTTTATTGAGCAGGTATTCTTCCCGGTGTTCAGCCCGGTAGACCAGCTCGGTGGCGGTGTAATGCCCGCCGGCCTCGGTGTAGTCGGCTGTTTCCGCTTGCTGTTTGCGTGCGATGAGCCGGCCGATGACCTGGGTGAGTTCGGCGCGCTGGTCAGCATCGAGAGTTTCCGCCTCGATAGGGAGGCTGCGGGCCAGGTCACGCGGCCAGGCAAGCAGATCGGGCGCCTCGAAATAATGCGGTACGGGTTCGAGCACCGGCGGGTATACAACTTCTTCCCCGAAAATATCGACGAGCTCATCCACGCTCAAGCTGTCCGGTGCAATATCCGGGAATCCTTCCGGCAGCTTTACGGACGAAACCGTAGCAGGCGAGGCAACCAGCGTGAGCTCTCCGCTAGCGGCAGCTTCCCGCACCGCGCTCAGGAAGCACGAGGGAGGCCGCGTTTCAACGCCCAGCGCGTTCTCACTCCCATCTGCCGGGGTATCGGCAGCGTTCTTCTTCGCTTGCTTTTCTGCCTTCTGTACCCGGCCGGACACATCCTTCTCATCTTGGAAACAGTATCCGGCCAGCAGGAGCTCCCGAGTGGACCGGGTAAAGGCCACGTAGGCAAGGCGCCGCATTTCTTCACTTTCGTGGTACGCCAATTCGTCAAGGAACCGCGCATAGGTATTCGCGACGGTGATTTTGTCGAGATTACGAGCACCGGCCAGCGTAAATTGGGGCAGATACGGGTAGTCGGTGCGCAGGGGGTACGGGAAAATACCGGTATTGCGCGGCCAGGATTTCACACCTTCGGTCACTTCGGAGAACTGGCCTTTCACGAGTTCTGGTACGACGACGAGGTCACACCATTCCAAACCTTTGGCAGCATGAACGGTCATCAATTGGATAACGCCGGGGGTAACATCGACCGCGCTCTCCACCCGCGGAATATCTGCCCCGGATTCTTCTTCCCCGCCGTGTTCTTCTGTTTCCACCACGTCGAGCCATTCCACGAATTCGCGCATACCGCGCTGACTATCACCGTGCGCATAGGTGCGGGCCAGGGAGATGAATTGGTCGATGGAGGTACGGACCCGCTGCCCGCCTTCGCTGCGGGTAGCGGCCGCGGTATCGAGGCCGAGCAGGTGAACGGCCCGATCAATCTGATCGCCCAAAGCATTATGCAAACCGGAACGCAAGGATGCGAGGGTGGCGTTCAAGCGCCGCAGGCGTTCCCAGCCACTGCCGGAGAATTCGGCTTGCGCGGATCGGGCTGCTTGCTTGAGCTCAGCTTCGCCCGTTTCCGCCAGCTCCGGCGAATCCACGTGCTCACCCGTGCGCTCACACGGAGTCGTCGGGGTGCCCGCCAGGAGCATAAGCGCGTGGAGTGCCTCACCCAAATTGGCTTCATCACGGCTGTTGAGAAGGGGTTGCGCGGTGGCAGGTGTACCTTCTGCGCCAGGCTCGCCCTCGTGGACGGGTGCGGCGTCGTCGCTTATAAAACTGGCACGCACGTCGCTATCGACTTTGGTGACCGCCGCGGCCGCGTAGCGACGCGCCCAGCGCGAAAGCGCGCGAATATCTGCCACCCCGATATTCCAGTGGGCGAGTAAACGCGCGAGGAGGTCGCCGCGGGCCGGGTTGGCAGCCAGGCCGAGTGCGGCCCGCAGGGTAATGATTTCCGGGCGCGCCACTAGTGATTCCCCGCCCACGATCTCAAAGGCGAGGGGCTGGGGCACTGTGCTTCCGGGGTGAGCAGCAGATTCCCTGGCTAGCTGGCTATTGAGTTCCCGCAGGGCGGCGGCCATCATATCGATGTAGGAGCGTTTGCGGCACAAAACCGCGATCTCTGCTCCGCGCGGTGCTTCACCGCGAGCGCGCCGCTCTTCGTTTTCCGCGGCCACCCGCTCGCGTACCGCGAGGATATGCCGGGCGATACTCCGGTAGGAGTCTTCGCGCAGCAGGGTACGGATTTCGCTGACGCGCCCGGCTCCCGCTCCGGGCCGTTCCCGCAGCCGCAACGGCGCGATATCGGCACTATCTCCCGCGCTCCCCGCGGTTTCCGCGTTTGTTGGAGCGGGCCTGAATTCGGGTGGGAAATTCGGGTGGTCGCGATCTTCGCGTAGGAACGTGTCCCGTTCCAAGGGAGTGGCGACGGCGTTGCCTGCCGCGAGCACGGCTTGATCATTACGGAAAGCGGTGGAGAGCTGGAGTTTCTCTACGTGCCCGAAAATGCGGGTGGTGTGGCGTGCGAAGTTGGTGAGGGCGGCGGCGCTGGCGCCTCGCCACCCGTAGATGGCCTGGTTCGGATCCCCTACCGCGGTGATGGATAGGAAGCCGTCTCGTTTCGCGGTGAGTGCGCTGAGGAGGAACTGTGCCTGATTTTCATCTGTGTCTTGGTATTCGTCGAGCAGGATCAGGCGATAGCGGGACGAGATTTCCTTGGCGATTTGGGGATACCGGGTCATGATGCGCCCGGCGATAGCGACCTGGTCGGCGAATTCGGTAACGTTGAGTTCTTTTTTGAGCTGGAGGTAGGACTCCACTAGCCCGAGCACGACCTGTTGCTGTTTGGGTACTGCCGCTCCCCCTTTCAAATTGGTGAATTTCTTGGAGGCATCCGGGTACCAGCAGCGCGCGCTCATGATGCGTGTTGAGTCGGCACACAGCGTTTCCAGGGCTTGATCTTGGGCGGTGAGGAAAGCGCGGGCTTCTGCTAGCTCCACGCCGTTGGTGAGGATTCCTTGGGCGAAGGTGAGGGCGTCGTTGATGAGGCTGGAACGGCTGCGTTCGGCAAGGACCGCGGTACTAGCGCTGCTGGGCAGGGCGCTCACAACCTGGTCCATGAGCTGGACGCGTTCGGCATCGGTGATGAGGCGGGCGGTGGGATCGGCTCCGACCAGCATGCCGTAGGCTCCGGCGATGTCGTTCGCGAAAGAGTTGTAGGTGGATATCACGGGCCTGCGCATGGCGCTTCCCGCGTTGCTTTCTTCCGGGGCGAGGAGGCCGAGTTTTTCCAAGCTGGTGTTAACTCGTTCAGCTAGTTCTCCGGCGGCTTTCCGGGTGAACGTGAGGCCAAGAACCTCATCCGGGGTGACGTTGCCGCAGGCGAGGTGGTAGGCGATCCGGTCCACCATGGTTTTTGTTTTACCCGATCCGGCTCCGGCAACCACGAGGATGGCCGGCGCGGTGGAGGTGATAACCCGGCGTTGTTCCGCGGTGGGTGGGTGTTCTTGGCCGGCGAGGATGCGGTCTAGAGCGGCATCGGGTTCCGCTGGTGCCTGTGCTTTAACGTATTCGTGGGATGTGGGTGTCATGAGAAAATCCGTCCTTCTTGCGTGAGTGGACTAATGGATTGAACCCGGTCATTGGCTTCTTCCAAACTGGGAGAGACCGGCACGAAGCCACTCACCGCGATCTGGGCGGCGCTGCGTACCCGGTCTTCCGCGCGAGCCGCGCTCACCTCATCAAGAGGCTCTTGGGTGAGAACGGACGGGCTGTGCTGTTTCTTCAAGAAATTATGCGGGTGGACATATACAAGTTCCGCGCCGGCAGGGGTGTGTTTTTCACTCAGGGCCCACTGGTAGACCTGGAGCTGGGCGTGGTCCTCAGCCTGTGCCTCGCTGGGCTTATATTTTCCGGTTTTCAGGTCAATGACCCGCGCGCCTTCCCCGCGATTGACGAGGCGGTCAATGGAACCGGATACCCGTACGGGCGGGGTGCCGGGTAGCTCACGGCTAATCCGGCGTTCCACGCCTAGCAAGGTGTCATCCCGGTGGGAATCAAAATAGATATAGAGGTTATCGACCATGTCACTGGCTTGGTCTAAGAGGAGTTTGTCGTAATGGGTGGGAGTTTCGGATAGTTTTTCAGGCCAGAGTTCTACCAGTCGGGCGTGCATCTGCTCCTGGTTGGGTTCCTCAGCGAATTCTTCGGCGATACGGTGAACGAGGGTTCCGATGGAGGCGCTCTCAGTGCCTTCTTCCGAGCGCAGGCCCACTGCGGAACAGAATCCGTCAAGCGGGCAGGCAAGAAGGGATTCCACCGCTGAGGGACTCACGTAGACCGGACCGGGCACCGCTGCTTCGGTTGAGGTGGTGAGCTCATCCATCCAGGTGTGTGGATCCGCCGCGTTAAATCCGGCACTGCGCATTTTCTCTAGAGCTGCCCGGGCGAAATCGCTGGATTCTCCCCCGGCGCGTAGTGCCCGGCGCAGTACCCCAACGGTTTCCTCACTGCTGAGGAGCGCGGGCGGAATCGGTTGGGCAACGAGGGGCCGGTGCCCGAGGGGAAGAGTCATACCCCATCGCGGATCGCTGAGTGAGCGCACGGTGCGTGGAAGATTGGAACCGCTCCCACCGGCTCCCGCGCCGGCTCCCGCGCCCGCGCTAACACTTGCTCCGGCTGAATTTTCCGAGATGTCAAAGCCGAGCAGGGGGAAGAAGCGCGAAGGGGTATCTCCCATGCTGTCCGTGGTGGTCACGAGGAGACTGCGCCGGGAACGCGTAACCGCGAAATGTAATTGGCGTAGTTCATCAGCGATGACCCCCGCCGTGGAATCGCGATAGACCGCGCCTCCGCTAGCCGCACTTCCTGTGGTAGCAGCACCTCCTCCACTAACCGCGGTTCCCGCACTAGCCGAACCGTCTGCACCAGCCGCGGCGGCCGAACTGGCTCCGCCGGTAAACCTTCCGGTCACAAGTTCACTCAGGAGTCCGGTACCCGTGAGGGCATCGCGCGGGCGCGGATTGGGCCATACTCCATCCACCACGTGCATGAGGACAATATGATCCCATTCGCGCCCTTGGGCTCCCGCGGGAGTGAGGAGGGAAACGCTATCGGCTTGCGCGCCACCGCGCGCAATGGAATCTTCGGGGAGTTCTTGGGAACTCACTTCCTCCAGGAGAGTATCCACCGTGACGGCTGGGTCACGGTCAGCCATGCGTTGCGCCACCCGGAAAAGAGAAATAACCGCATCGAGATTCCGGTTGGCCCGATCAGCATCCGGGCCGTGCCCGAGGGCTAATTGTTGCCATTCTTCGGATTTTCCAGCGCCCTCCCACGCGGCCCACAGCACCTCTTCCGCTTGCATGGCGCAGGCCTCCCCCGCCTCCCGGATATGAGCGAGCAGAGCCCGCAAGGGTTCGAGTTCCGCTGCGGTAGGCCCACCGCACCCCAGGACGGCTCCGGTGAGAAGTTCTGCTTCACTGCCACGCTGCCCGGAGAGGAGGGCTTGGGCGCGCAGCCACCTGCCTACCCGTTTAATTTCGAGGGGATCCATTCCGATCATGGGTGAGGCAAGTAATGCCGGGATATCAACGCCTTCAGGGGTGGCGAAGGCATGCGGGCCGCTGGTGAAGGCAGCGCGGAGGAGGTCAAAGAGTGCGGCGACTGCCGGTTCGCGGTGGAGGGGTTCATCGCTAGCCTGGGGTGCTACCGGTATTCCGCGCCGCACGAGTGAGTCGCGGATCCGCCCGTGTTCGCTGCGTGCACGGGTAAATACCGCCATCTGCGCGTAGGGGGTTCCGGTGCGCAGATGTACTTCTTCCAGGTAGGAGGCCACGTAGGCAATTTCTTCTTCCATGTGGGCGAAGCTGGCCCCGCGCAGCGCATCATTCCACGGATCGGTTACCGCATCACCGCCACTGCCATGATCCGAAAGTCCCGGCCCGGCTCCGCGGTGGGCGTGCACGCCGCCGCCCACCGGGAGGGCCTGCTCAATGCGCTGGGCTTGGCTAATGAGAACGGAACCGCCGCGGTGCCGGACGTTGAGGTATACAAGATCCGCATCTAGGCCGCGGGGAGCGGGATAAGCAAGATCACCGGGGAGGGAATGCACCCCACCACGGAATCCTTGGACCGCGCTATCGGGATCACCAGCCACGATGATCCGTGTTCCCTGATCGCGCATCACCCCTAAGAGAGGAAGCATAGAACGCGGTGCGTTCTGGGCATCATCAACAAGGACCATTGCCCAACGGGGCCGCGGTACCGGGACCGTGCGGCCCGCTGCCGCCAGATGTTCTTCCCAATCCGCAAGCATATGGGTAGCCGCACCGACGAGCTGGCTGTGATCAAGACGATCCGGGCTAGCGGCCGAACCGGCCAGCGCATCCCCCAGAGTGCGCACCTCATCGTAACGGCGCATAAGCGCGCCGGCCAGGTGCCACATCTGCGCTTGGAGTTCGGGCACGCTGCGGTTTTCCGCCCAGGCTTCCAGCTGGCCGGCATCCAGGCCGAGTTCGCGAGCGCGGGTGATAAGGTTACGCAGCTCTTGGCGTAATCCGGGAAGATCACGTACATCCTCTGTAACAAAATCGGGGAATTGTATCCCCGAGTATTCATCACTGAGAATCTCCCGCACGATACGATCCTCAT
The DNA here is from genome assembly GCF_059085665.1 of Actinotignum sp. usb-actsch-213. Taxonomy (NCBI): domain Bacteria; kingdom Bacillati; phylum Actinomycetota; class Actinomycetes; order Actinomycetales; family Actinomycetaceae; genus Actinotignum; species Actinotignum sp. usb-actsch-213. Next base: position 51,550 of record NZ_JBHNSQ010000028.1, on the reverse strand, counting down.
CAGGACCGGAGATCAATTCCGGTTTTTCCCGGCCCAGCGCTTGGGCGTAGCGCTGCACGATGGCGTAGGCGAAGGCAGAAAGAGTGCGGACCTCCAGGTTTTCGGGGCGCACCCCGGCCGCCAAGGTGAGCAGGTGTTGGAGGCGCGCTGCGGCGCGCCGATCCTGGGTGATCACCGCAATATTTCCCTCACGGAGAGCCGCGCGGGCGATATGCGCGAGGACGGTGGTTTTCCCGCTTCCGGGCGCGCCAATAATGCTCAGCGTGCCCGGGGCTAATCCGCCCGCGGACCGTGCCAGAGCCGCGCTGACCGCTGCCTCTTGCGAGGCATCGAGTTGTTCGACGATGCTGTCCACCACGATCCTTTCTTCGCAGGTGCGTTGTTAGGATTAACCATACGAGAGGCTTACGACAAAATTTTTTGTCGTAAGAGGCCGCTACTGTGGAGGCATCGCGAACGCTACTGTGAACGCATCGCGAAGATGAGCTATCAGGCTCCTTCACGGCGGTGCCTTATGGCCCCGCATCCCTAGAGTATTCAAGGAGAAACATATGGAAATCGTGATTGGTTTTCGTGAAACTACCCGTGATTTGATTTTGGAAACGGATGCCTCGGTTGAGGAATTGCGCGCACTTGTCGATGCCAGCCTGGGTGGAGAAGGCAAGCCTTTGCGTATTACCGCGAAGAAGAATCGTGAAGTCACTATTCCCGCCGATGCTATTGCTTTCGTGGAAATCCGCGAACAGGATACCCGCCGGGTTGGCTTCGGTCTCTAGGAGATTCGTGGTGCACGGGAGGTCGCGGCGGCCCGGCCGGGTTAGTGCCGTAGAATAGCCGGGAGCCTGAGGGCGTGTACGCCGCCTCCAGGCGTGATTGATATGTGTAGCTGCCCGGTCGCTGGGGATTGTCGCGATCGGCTGCTACGCCGGGTGGTGTGCTCGGTCGCCGGTGTGTAACCGGCTGATGTGGCATATATCGCAACTGCTGCACCCGCCCCTAGCTCGTGCGCGTTAGCGCACGCAGAAAGGACAGCATATGGCTTCCGGAGTGATTGATTCCTCCCGCGCTCATGAACCCACCGACACCTCCCCCGCCGCCGATATCACCGGTACGGGAGAGGGCCTCGAAACCAAGTCTTTCGCAGATTTCGGAGTTTCCGAACCCATCGTTCGTGCCCTGGCAGAGCACGGCATTACCCACCCGTTCCCGATCCAGGCACTCACCCTTCCCGTTGCCCTGACCGGGCACGATATTATCGGTCAGGCCAAAACCGGCACCGGGAAAACTCTCGGTTTCGGTATTCCGCTCCTCGAGGTCGCCGTGGGCCCGGGAGAAGAAGGCTGGGATGCCATTTCCCCGGCAGATCAGGGTAAGCCCCAAGCACTCGTCGTGCTTCCCACCCGCGAACTGGCCAAACAAGTTGCTTTGGAACTGCGTAACGCCGCCGCCCACCGCAGCTTGCGTATCGTCGATATTTACGGTGGGCGCGCCTATGAACCCCAGCAAGAAGCACTGGCCGAGGGCGTCGAAATCGTGGTGGGCACCCCGGGTCGCATCATTGACCTCATGAAACACGGTGTCCTCGCACTCAGCCGCGTTCGCACCGTGGTCCTTGATGAGGCCGATGAAATGCTCGACCTCGGTTTTTTGGACGACGTCGAAAAAATCCTCTCCGCAGTTCCACCTACCCGCCACACCATGCTCTTCTCGGCAACCATGCCCGGCCCCGTCATCACCATGGCACGCCGCTACATGACGAAACCGACGCATATTCGTGCCCATACTCCCGGTGATGACAGCGCCACCGTGAAAAATATTCGCCAGGTTGCCTACCGCGTCCATGCTCTCAATAAAGATGAGGTGGTCTCGCGCATTCTCCAGGCCCGGGGCCGGGAGCGCGCCATTATTTTCTGCCGCACCAAGCGCAATGCAGCCCGCCTGGCAGATACCTTGCGCGAGCGCGGATTCGCGGTGGGATCCCTGCACGGCGATCTGGGCCAAGGTGCTCGGGAACAAACCTTGCGGGCCTTCCGTAAAGGCAAGATTGACGTGCTTGTTGCAACCGATGTAGCTGCCCGCGGTATTGATGTGGACGATGTTACCCACGTCATTAACTACCAGTGCCCCGAAGATGAAAAGATCTATATTCACCGCATCGGCCGCACCGGCCGGGCCGGGAACAAGGGTACCGCCGTGACCTTCGTGGATTGGGAAGATATGCCCCGCTGGTCACTTATCAGCAAGCAGCTCAACCTCGGGATGGCCGATCCGGTAGAGACCTACCACACCTCCGATCACCTCTACACCGATCTTGATATTCCTACTGATGCCGGCCCGACCCTCCCCGAATCCCAGCGGGTGCTAGCCGGCTTAGATGCCGAAGAAATTGAGGATCTGGGCGAAACCGGCCACTCGCGGGGCAGGCGCGGGAATTCCCAACGTCGCGCGGCTCGCCGTGGCGGGCACGAACGCCGTGGCTCACGCGAACGTGGCGGTGCGCGCCATTCTTCTTCCGCCGGTGGATCGCGCCGTGCCACATCCACGGACACAAAGACCGAGGGGCAGCGCTCGGGAAACGGGCGTCGTCGTGCTGAAGAAAAAGAACAGCGCAGTACTTCCGGGCGCACCCGCCGCAAATTCAGCACCCCCAGCACGCGGGCCGAAACTTCCGCGGCTAGCGAGCAGGCAGGAACGCAGCGGCGGCGTCGTAAACTCTCCCGCAAACTGGACTAAGAAGGATTAACAAGCTCAGGCGGGCAGCTCCACATTTCCCGGAGGTGCCCGCCTGCACTTTAAGAAGTGTGCGGAAAAGAAAAACTTAGGCAGCTCCCGGCCACACGGACACCGCGCCGGCAATAATAAGCTGCACCGAAATAGCGGCCAGCAGCATACCGGCAATGCGGGTGAGGAACACCGTGCCGCCTTCGCCGAGGAGCCGGTGCATGGGCGAAGCGAAACGCAAAACCACCCATTCAATAATGTGCAGCAGAATAAAGGCCGCGATAATCGCGAGGATCCCACCCAAAGAATCGCCAGATTCCTCCACCTTAATCATGATGGCAACAATCGCGCCGGGACCCGCCAGCAGCGGAATCCCCATGGGAACCAGGGCGATATTCACCGAGGAAGCCTTCGCTTCTTCTTCTTGCGGATTGGATTCGTCCTGCATGAGCTGGAGGGCGACGAGCAAAAGCAAGATACCGCCGGAAATCTGCATGGCGGCGGTGGTGATTCCCAGCAAATCCAGAATGTATTTACCGAAAACCGCGAAAATCGCCAGCACAATCGCGGAGGTGAGGACCGATTGCCAGGCCGCGCGATTACGTTCTTTATTGGTATTACGCGCGGTAAGAGCAATAAAAACCGGGAGGTTACCCAGCGGGTCGGCGATGACGAACAAGGTCATGAAGGTGGACAAGAAGATCGTGACATCAAAGACGGCCACGGGGCAGTACCTCCTGATTCTCCCCGGCGACCAGGTCCTCCACATCCGCAGGAGCGGTTTTACACCGAGCCGGATTTATAACGACACCATCCTAAGACATCCCCGCGATAATCGAAAAGACATCCTGAAAGTTTTCACGGCCGTGCCCGCACCAGCGAAGAATGGCGCTCGCAGGTACCCGGCTCCCGCCGGAACGCTACGGCAGTGAAGCGCGTTTTAACCTAGCACAGGCAAGGCGGTACCGTCGACCAACTCGGCGATAATTTCCGCGCTCGTGGTGTATTGCCCGAGCCGATTCGTTTTCCCACTCCCGTGATAATCACTCGCCCCAAAACCGCGTAGCTGCAGCCGCGCGGCAATGCGTTCCAGGCCCGGCACTAGCTCCGGATCATTTTCCGGGTGGCGTAGCTCCACCCCAAAAAGCCCGGCCGCGGCCATCTCATCAAAAGCACGCTCGGGCACGACCTTATTGCGTGCGGGTGCCACCGGATGAGCAAGGACCGCTTTCCCGCCCGCCGCCGTGACCATCCGGATGGCCTCGCAGGCCTGCGGCGCATAGTGGGACACATAATACGGCCCGTGCACGGAAAGATAGTGGGTAAAAGCCGCGCTCCGGGTGGGAACCACACCGGCCGCCACCAGGGCATCGGCAATATGGGGACGCCCGACCGTCGCCCCCGGAGGGGTATGAGCCACCACGTCATCCCAGGTGATCGGCACATCCGCGCTGAGCTTATCCACAATGGCCCGGGTTCGCGTCAGGCGCGATGCCTGCGTGGTGACGATATGTTCCTGGATCGCATGATCATTCGGATCAAAAAGATAGCCGAGAATATGGCAGGTGATCCCTTCCCATTTCGTGGATAGCTCCATGCCACGGATAAGAACGACGCCGCAGGAGGCCGCCGCAGCGGCGGCCTCCTCCCACCCGGCCACCGTATCGTGGTCGGTGAGCGCAATTCCGGCCAGACCGATACGCTCAGCTTCCTCCACGAGTTCGCGTGGAGTGACCGTGGAATCGGAAGCGGTGGAGTGAGTGTGGGTATCGATAGCCATGCTCTCCAGCTTAGCCGGCGGTGAGTGCGGGAAAAGTTCCCGGGTCTTTTTATGTCGGGAAAGGGTGCGATAATGGACGGTATGACTACCAAGGGACAGCACGATCAGGATACTGCGCAGCAAAATTTGCGCGCTCGCGGAAATAACCGTTCTCAGCAGCCCAGTAACCTCGAATTTCGGGAGTTCATGGGCTCGGATTGGGGCCCGCGCCCCGAACCGGCACCACGCACGGAGGTGGCAGATTATTTGCCGGCACGCCACGCCGCTCTTTCCGCACTTTTCCCGGGTGAACGGCTCGTTATTCCAGCCGGGGAAACCAAGGTACGCGCTAATGACACCGATTACCGCTTCCGTGCCCACTCTGCTTTCTCGCATATGACAGGCCTGGGCGGGGAACAGGAACCGGGCGCGGTGCTTGTTTTCAACCCGCGTGAAGAAGGCGGACATGATGTCACCCTGTACTTCTACCCGCGCGCCTCGCGTTCCTCGGAGGAGTTTTATTCGGACCCGGCCCACGGGGAATTCTGGGTGGGAGCCCGCCCCTCCCTGGAGGAAGTGAGCCGCGCCACCGGATTGGCCACCGATTCTCTCGATAACCTGCCCGATGCCCTCGCGAAGGATCTTGGGGAAGGCCAGGTGAGTCTCCGGGTGCTCGCGGAAGCATCGGAACAAATCACCGCACAGGTAAGCGATTTGCGTGCCGCGGCCGGGCTGTCCCAAGATGCCGCTCAGGATATGGAGCTGGCCCAGGCCCTCTCTGAACTTCGCCTCATTAAGGATGATTTCGAGATCCGGGAAATGCGCAAAGCTGTGGCCGCTACCTATTCCGGTTTCGATGAGATTATTCGCAGCCTGCCCCGCGCGGTTGCCCACCATCGCGGGGAGCGCGTGGTGGAAGGTGCATTCTTTGCACGCGCCCGCGAAGAAGGAAACGGCCTGGGATATGACACCATCGCGGCCTCCGGTAACCACGCCAATACCCTCCATTGGATGACAAATGACGGCGAAGTACGCGAAGATGATCTCATCCTCGTCGATGCCGGCGTGGAACTCGATTCTCTCTACACCGCAGATATCACCCGCACCCTCCCGGTCAGCGGCACCTTCACGGAAGAACAGGCGGAGGTGTATAACGCCGTGCTCGAAGCTGCTGAGCGAGCCCTTGAGGTAGCCGGTACCCCCGGCGTGAAATTCAAGGATGTGCATGCCGCCGCCATGGAGGTTATCGCTAGCTACCTAGAAAAGTGGGGTATGCTTCCGGGCACCGCCGCGCAGTCCCTGTCCCCCGAAGGCCAGTACCATCGGCGTTGGATGCCGCACGGCACCTCCCATCACCTCGGCTTGGATGTGCATGATTGCGCGGCCGCCCGCCGGGATATGTACCTGGATGCGGAACTAAAACCGGGGATGATCTTCACCATCGAACCGGGCCTATACTTCCGCGAAGACGACCTCAAGGTTCCCGAACGTTTCCGCGGAATCGGGGTGCGTATCGAAGATGACATTCTCATCACGGAAAACGGCGCTGAGCGCCTCTCGGAAGATATACCGCGGACCATCGCCGATATCGAAGAATGGTTCACGCGGGTGCAGCGCTAATGAAAACCTCGCAAAATTCTCGCGTTTTTATCGGGCGGCTGGCCGGTACCCCCGTCTACGATCCCATTGGCGACCAGGTGGGTACCGTCCACGATGTCGTCGTGGTGTTCCGCGTCAAGGGTGTGCCTTCCGCGGTCGGGCTCACCATTGATGTGGTGGGGCGCCGCCGGGTATTCCTGCCCATTACCCGCGTCACGTCCATCGCGAACGGCCAGGTCATCATTACGGGTGTGCTCAATATGCGGCGCTTCCAGCAGCGCAGTTCGGAAACACTCGTCATGGCTCAGCTCATTGACCGCGAAGTGGTGGTGCGGGAAACCGGCACCCGCATGAGCGTCGTGGACGCGGCCATTGAGCCCCTGCGCGGGCGCGAATGGGGCCTCACCCAGGTGTATGTGCGGGGAATCGGCACGAATTCTCGCCATTCGGAAATCCTCAAGGTGAGCGAGGTTGCCGGACTGTCCACCGCGAGCCATACCCAGGGAGCCGCCTCTATTGTCTCCCAGCTGGTGGATCTCAAGCCGTGGGATATTGCGGAAATTTTGCGTGATTTACCCGAGGAACGCATGCAATCGGTGGCCCGGGAGCTTACGGACGAAAAGCTCGCGGACGTTCTGGAAGAACTCGGTGATGAGGACCGCGTAACGGTATTGGCCGGTTTGGATGTGGAACGTGCCGGTGACGTTTTGGACGTGATGCAGCCCGACGACGCGGCCGACCTCATGGCCGATCTGCCCTCCGAAACAGCAGCGATCCTCCTCGACTCCATGAGTGAAGGCGAAGCGCAGGATGTGCGCCGCCTCCTCACTTATGATGAGCGCACCGCCGGTGGTCTCATGACCCCCAACCCGGTGATCCTCGGCCCGGATGACACCGTGGCCCAGGCCCTGGCCGCGGCATCCCGTCCGGATATTCCCCCGGCGCTGGCCGCGGTGGCTTTTGTGTGCCGCCCGCCTTTGGAAACTCCCACGGGGCGGTATCTGGGCGCGGTGCATATCCAGCGGGCGCTGCGCGAACCCCCCACCACGATGCTCGGTTCTATCCTGGATCGCAATACTGAAGGGGTGGATCCAGAAGCCCCCATCGGCTCGGTGACCCGCGAATTAGCAACCTATAACCTGACCGCTGTTCCGGTGGTGGATCAGGGGCTCCTCCTCGGGGCGGTCTCCGTTGATGACGTCCTCGACCATCTCCTCCCCGAGGATTGGCGTGATATGGACGATTCCTGGGAGGGCGCGGATTCCGAGGACGTGAATTCTACGGGAGCACCCAACGATTCCGCCGCATCAGAAAACCCCACAGCATCGGAAGCCCCCGCCGCATCCACGACGAACGAGGTGAACCGTGGCTAATGATTTCAATGAACCACTCGAACGCCGCAGCCGTTTGTTTCGGCGCCGGCGGCGTAAAGATCCGGAAGCTGCCGGGCGCGCGGCGGAAAGCATTGCCCGTTTTCAGGGCACCGCGAGTTTCCTCGTTTACCTGACTATTTTCGTGGTGGCGTGGCTGGCGTGGAACACCATGGCCCCCGAGAAATGGCAGTTTGATTCCGCGGAATTCGGTTTCACCGCGCTCACGCTCATGCTTTCCTTGCAGGCCTCCTACGCTTCGCCCCTGATCCTGCTAGCCCAGAACCGCCAGGATGCGCGTGACAAAGTGAGCGCCGAACAGGACCGCCAGCGGGCGGACCGGAACCTGGCGGATACCGAATACCTCATGCGTGAAATTGCCGGCTTGCGCGACGCGGTCGGCGATATGGCCACCCGAGACTTTGTTCGTTCAGAATTGCGCGATTTACTCCACGAGCTTGATGACCGCAATATTGATCGTGCCGCCGAACGCGAAGAACGCATCCGCGAATTGCAAGAAGAACTCGATGCGGTTAAAGCCCAGCGCGAAGCACGTGACGTTCCCGTTGATCCGGGAGATGACCACGCCCGCGCCGCGCTTGACCGCCCTAGGGAGGAGCCCGGTGCCCACGAGTGACCCTGTTTCCGATTCGGTGCCGCGCTCACCCGCGGCCACTCCCCTCACCAAGGATCGGGTTCTGGAGGCCCTCTCCGGGGTTATCGACCCGGAATTACGCCACCCGATTACCGAACTGGATATGATTCACGGGCTGCGGGTGAGCCCGGAAGGTGATGTCACCCTCACGGTACTTCTCACCACCGTGCACTGCCCACGCCAGGACGTGATCGAACGTGAGGTACGCGAGGCCATCGCCGCACTTGCCGGCGTCAGCACCGTTGCCATCACCATGGGTGCCATGACTCCACTCCAGGTGCAACACCTGCAGCAAAAGCTGCGCGGCGGGCGCACCACAAGGGAGATTTCTTTTGCGCGCCCCGATTCCCCCACCCGCGTTATCGCGGTGGCCTCCGGGAAAGGCGGGGTAGGCAAATCCTCAATAGCCGCGAACCTCGCGGTTGCACTGGCCGCCACCGGACAGCGCGTGGGCCTCATCGATGCCGATATTTACGGTTTTTCTATCCCCGGGATGATGGGAGTGGACACTCCCGCTCAGCAGCTCAACGGCATGATCATTCCCCCGGTCGCACACGGCGTGAAAGTCATGTCCATCGGTATGTTTGTGCCGGGTAATACCCCGGTGGTCTGGCGCGGCCCTATGCTTCATAAAGCCCTCGAACAATTCTTCGCGGACGTGTACTGGGGGGATCTTGATTATGTTTTCCTCGATTTGCCGCCCGGGACGGGCGACGTCGCTATTTCATTGGCGCAGATGCTACCGCGCGCGGATATCCTCGTTGTGACGACGCCGCAAACGGCTGCCGCGGACGTGGCTGAACGAGCCGGTGCAGTTTCTAAACAAACGGAGCAGACAGTTATCGGCGTCGTCGAAAATATGTCCTACCTGGAACTACCGGACGGAACAAAAAATACAATTTTTGGTTCCGGCGGTGGACAGCTCGTCGCCACGAATCTCAGCGCAACGCTCGGGTACCCGGTCGAACTTCTCGCCCAAATTCCGCTGGAGCCGGCACTGCGGGAGGGCTGCGATGCCGGAACACCATTCGTCCTCGATATGGTGGACTCCCCCGCGCGCGATATTTTGCGAGCCCTAGCGGCACGTATCCAAGAGCTGCCGCGGCGCGCATGCCCCGCGTAATGGCACAGCGCACTATGATAGAAACATTGCTGCGCACGATCCCTGTTATGGAGGAGGCTTATGTCCGATCGGACCCTGGCGTGGACATACGCTGAAGATGCCGTTATCGAAGGGGATATTACCCGGGCGGCCCGCGCCACCGCCGCTGAATTCTCTATCCGGTGCGTGAGCCCAGCCTGCGGGAACTTCCTCACGGTCCTGGCTGCCTGCGCGAAAGTCAATAACGCGGTCGAAATCGGAACGGGCAGTGGAGTTTCCGGCCTCTACCTGCTGCGTGCCGGGGATATTCACCTCACCACGATTGACGTGGAGTCCGAAGCCCAGCATGTGGCACGTTCCCTCTTCGCTCGAGCCGGGGCCCGCCCTGGAAAAGTGCGCATTATTAACGGGCGCAGTGCTGATATTTTGCCGCGACTAGCGGCCCACTCCTACGATATGGTGCTTGTCGACGGCGATCCCCTCGAGGCGGCCGGTGACTGTGAAGAAGCTTTGCGGATTTTGCGACCCGGGGGCCTATTGGTAGTGGCTGGCGCCCTCCAGGGCGGTAAGGTCGCTGACCCGGCGCGCCGCGAAGAACCCGTGGTGGCCATTCGCCATCTCATTAAAGCACTTATGCAAGCCGAAGAACTCGATACTAGCTTGGTGCCTCTGGGCGATGGAGTACTAGTCTGCCGGCTGCGCTAACCGGGCCATTCTTCGTTTAAAAGGAGTTTTATCTGGTACCGGTGGCTGACTAGTTAGCCACTCACCCTTTCACCAGGATGCTCCGGTTATAAGCATGCATGTATCCGGGGGCCGCGCCTGCCGGCCGGCCCCCGGATAGGTAGTCGATGCAGATACTTCGGTGGTGGTTACTTCTCCACACTTGCGAGAGCTTCTTTAAGGCTCACGCATTCTTCATCGTTGAGTTCCAGGACGAGGCGTCCGCCGCCATCCACTGGGATGCGGACCACGATTCCGCGCGCTTCACGTTCGACTTCCAGCGGTCCATCACCCGTGCGTGGCTTCATAGCTGCCATAGTGGTTTCCTTCCTGTTCGCCGCAACTATGCGACTAACGTCACCCCTAATTCTACTAGAAGTCCGCCACCTGTTCGCGGCGAGCTTGTCGCGTGGCTTGTTCCGCAGTAAGGGACCTCTGACCTGCGATAAGAGCATCGACAGCCTCATGGGCGGTATCCACCACGGTGAAAATATTCGGATCTGCGGGCGAAATCATACCTTCGCTCACCAGGCGCCCGCGGATCCATTCCACGAGACCGCCCCAGAAATCGCTACCCACCAGCACCACCGGGAAACCGGCGACTTTACCTGTTTGTACCAGGGTGAGGGCTTCGAAGAGTTCATCGAGGGTACCAAAACCACCGGGGAGCACCACGAAACCTTGAGAATACTTGAGAAACATTGTTTTGCGCACGAAGAAATACCGGAATTCAATGCCGAGATTGACGTACTCGTTGAGGCCCTGTTCGTGCGGGAGTTCAATTCCCAGGCCGATGGAGAGACCGTCATTCGCCGCCGCGCCTTTATTGGCGGCTTCCATAATCCCCGGGCCGCCACCGGTAATAATCCCGAAGCCTTGCTGGCTGAGAATATCGGCGGTTTCTTCGGCCACCCGGTAGTAACGGGATTCGCGCCCGATGCGCGCCGAACCGAAAATCGAGACGCAGGGTGGTACGTGGGCGAGCGCCCCGAATCCTTCCACGAATTCGGATTGGATGCGCAGCACTCGCCACGGGTCGCTGAGGGTCCAGTCCCCGTTGCTCCGGTTGGACAGCAGCTTGGTATCCGCGGTGATGGGCGGGATCTGGGCACCGCGCCGGGTTTGTGCCCCGCGCCGATAGTCGCGTGTATTCATGGTTTCTATTGTCCTTCGCTACCTACGCGCCTTCCACTTCGCTACGCGGAGCGGAAAACTACCTGAGCTCGGCCAGCCCGGCCGCGTCCAGGCCGTCAACGGCTTTTTTGACATCCTGAGCTTTATCGCGGGTGGTTACTAGCAGGGCACTTCCGGTATCGATAACGACGGCGCCCGGTACTCCCACCACAACAACGGGCTTCGTCGAGCTGTACACCAGAGAATCCGGCGCGTCAACGGCGAGCACCGGGGCCCCCGTGCTTCCCGGGGCGCGTTGGGTGGTGAGCTCCCCCGCAGGGATACCTTCAGCGAGGGAATCGTAATCTCCCACATCGGACCAGCCCATATCTGCTGGTACCACGGCAACCCGGCCCGCAGCAGCTGCCGGTTCCGCTACCGCCCTGTCAATGACTTCCTTCGGGATGGACGCCCATATTTCTTCTACCTGCGGATTTTGCCGGACCGAGTCCAGATCCCACAATTGAGCAAGCTGGCGCAGCGGTGCGGCGATATCAGGGCGGTATTCGGTGAGCATATCCATAAGCGTGGCCGCCCGCGCCACGAAAATCCCGGCGTTCCAATAGTAGCCGCCCTGCGCGAGATAGCGCGCGGCGGTTTCCGCATCCGGTTTTTCTACGAATTGTTCTACCTGCAAGGCGGCGGTGCTCTCCAGCGGTCCACCGGCGTTCTCCGTGTTCTCTCTGCTAGCGGGCGATCCGCCGGCCGGAGATTGACCGGGAAGTGCCGCGCCCGCACGGATATAGCCAAATCCGGTGGCCGGTCCGGTTGGAGTAATCCCGAGGGTAACAAGATAACCTCGGGAGGCAGCCTCCAGCGCCTTGCGCACGGCCGCGGTGAACGCCGCGGTATCGGAAATACGGTGATCGGCCGCGAAGGAACCAATCAGAGCATCCGGATCTGCGCGATGGGCGAGCGCCGCGGCAATACCGATAGCGGCCATAGTGCCACGCGGACTCGGCTCAACCACATAGTGAAGGGGCGTCGTAATACCAGCCAGTTGATCGCGCACAGCCGCGGCATGTGCGGTGCCCGTCACGGTGTAAATACTGGACGCCAGCGGGGCAAGCCTGGTCACCGTATCGTGAATCATGGTGTGCCCCGAACCGAAATCAACCAGGAACTTCGGGTGGCTGGCCCGCGAGAGTGGCCACAGCCGCGAACCGGCTCCCCCGGCGGGAATAATCGCATGGAATGTCACGCCTAGCTATCCTTTCGCTGCGAGCGCGCAAGTTCGCGTTGTCCGCTCACGTAGTGTGCGCGAGCTTCCTCAGCTTTAAGCTGTGCCTCACGCGCCTTTGATTCTAGCTTTTCGGCCCGGCGGCGGGCCAGGTTACCGGCCAGGCCTCCCCATTCGGGGAGCTCTTCTTCCTCCTCGCCGGTGGCATTATTCGGTTCGGGCAGGAGGGAACCGGTGATGGGATCATGGGGCCACGTGAGTGTTTCCGGAACGGAGAGGGTGACGTAATTGGGCGTGGTGGTACCCCGCAATTCTTCCGGATCCTGCGCTACGTAAGCCCTTGGCGGGTTCGCCATATACGCGGAGACCATGAGCACAATACGCGAAGCGAGGTTGAGCCACAGCAGCAGGGTGGCAATAGCGGCGAAGGGCGCGAGGAGCGGGTTTCCGGACACGCTGGATACCGCGGAGGTCCCCACCACCCGAATGATGGAGAGGAGGAACGCACCGAGGGCCGCCCCCGTGATGAAATCACGGCGGGGCACCCGGATCCCGGAGGTGAAGCGAATAATGAACATGATGACGAGCGCGTCCACGGTGGCCGCGAGCAGGAAGACCGCGATTTTGGTTCCGAATTGCACGAAGGCCCCGTCCATTCCAACATGGGTAAGGAGCATGGTTCCCACCGAGCCAACGAGGGAACCGATGATCGCGGAGGTAAGGATCCCCAGGGCGAGCACCACGAATCCGGCAAGGCGGAAGAAGATGCTCACCACCCCATTTTCGGTTCGTTGATTCACCCCGAACATGGCACCGATGGCAGTGGAGAGCCCGGCCATAATGGACATGGCCGTCCACAGCAGCACCGCGCCAGCGATGATGGTAGCCACCACGGAGGTTCCCGAGAGGATGAGGTCATCGGGATTGATGAGGCCTTCCCCGGAGGAATCTTGGAGAATACCGGGGAGGGCCGCATTGACGCCATCCACCACGGTTTCCCGCAGCTGCGCGTTTCTTCCGAGAGTAGCCATAAAAACGGTCCAGGTTATGGTGAGAGCCGCGGTGATGGCGAAAAGCGCCGAATAGGCGATTCCACCGGCGAGCAGACCCCCACGGGCCTTTCCGTAGCGACCCAAGCCCCGCATAATACGCGTGCCTTGCGCCCATTCGGCCAGGGCTTTTCCTTTGCGAACGACGCCGGCTATCCCGCTTTCCGCCCCTTGTGCTCCGCTGGGTGCACCGCGCCGAGCGGCTTGCCGCCCCTGCCGGTCCACGCCGAGAGCTTGAGAGACACCGTCCATCATTGAATTCCGCTTTGTCACATAGCCATCGTACGTGAGGCCTACGACAAAAACAGACGTTTTGATTCCTCAACGGTCCTGAATAGTACGCCTAGAGCTGGTAGTCCACCGTGAGCGGGGCATGGTCGGACCAGCGCTCCGCGTAGGAGGATGCTCGCCCGACAGTAAAGGCTTGCGCGGTGGCGGCAAGTGCCGGGCTGGCCATATGGTAATCGATGCGCCAACCCACGTTGTTGTCAAAAGCTTTGCCGCGCTGGCTCCACCAGGTGTAGGGGCCTTTGCCCTCATGCCCGCTGCGTTCTAGCAATGCGCGTTGCACATCCACCCAGGGGCCACCGAACCACCGATCCAGGTAGGCGATTTCATCGTCAAGCACCCCGGAGGTGCGATTGTGGTTGGACTTCCAGTTCTCAATATCAGCTTCGGTGTGAACGATATTGAAGTCCCCGGCAACTAGGGTGCGTGCGGCCGGGTCGAATTGTGCTAGGCGGGCACTCACCCGCTCGAGGTGCGCGTATTTTGCCGCCATTTTTTCCGGATTATCCGCCACTCCCGAATGCAGGTAGGCGCTCACCACCCGCAGCTGGAGATCCGGGAGTTCCACTTCAAGCCAGCGCCCGCTATCCACCGGGGCTTCAAAGCCAACAGGTTCCCCATCAGCTCCCACGCCCAGGTGATCCCGAACTTCACCTACGCCAATGCCTTCGCGTACTGCTACCGCGACTCCGGCCCGGCCTTTGAGTTCGGAAACAGCCGTGTAGACCTGATAACCGGTGCCCGCGAAAATTTCTGCGGTGATATCCGCGGGGGCACGCACTTCTTGGAGCAGGACGATATCCGCCGCGGTAGCCTCCAACCACGCCGCGATTCCTTTTCGCGCCGCCGCGCGAATCCCGTTGACGTTGACTGTGCTGATCCGCATATCATTCCCTTTCGTGTCCAGTCCCGGAATGCTCCGGGAGGATATGTGCTGCCGCGGGCGATCCTGCTGGGATCTGCTGTTCTGCGGCACACGGGACCGCCGCGTATTCACCAGCCGTGCCGTGTTGTTCCGCCAGGTAGCGTTCAGCCATATCGACAACGTTGCTGAGCAGCATCACCCGAGTCATCGGGCCGACCCCGCCAGGATTCGGTGATATCCAGGCTGAGTGTTCACGCACGCCCGGGTCTACATCCCCAAGGGTGCGCCATGTGCCTTCCGCGGTGCGCTCCCGGGTTACCCCCACATCAACAACAACGGCGCCGGGCGCCACCCATTCCGAACGAACGAAACCAGCCTGGCCTACCGCGGCGATAATGACATCCGCGTGCCGGCATAGCTCGGGAATATTCGGAGTGCCGGTATGGCAGAGCGTCACGGTGGCGTTAATGTTCTTCCGGGTAAGGAGAAGGCCAATGGTTCGCCCCACCGTGATGCCGCGCCCGAGGACCACTACGTGTTTTCCCGCAAGATTGAGCCCGTGGCGTTCGATCAGCTCCACTATGCCGGCCGGGGTGCAGGGCAGCGGGGAGGTGAGCTGCCCGCTCACGCCTGCCACCAGACGCCCGAGGTTAACCGGGTGAAGGCCATCAGCATCCTTATCCGGAGCGATTGCTTCGATGAGGCGGGATTCGGGCATCCCGGCGGGAAGCGGGAGTTGGAGAATATATCCGGTGCAGGCCGGGTTGGCATTGAGCTCATGCAGCGCAGCGGCAACTTCTGCCGCGCTCGCGCTAGCCGGCAGCTCTACTTGCAGAGAAGCGATACCTACCTCCGCGCAATCACGGTGCTTACCGCGTACATACGCCGCGGACGCCGGATCATCGCCCACCAGCACCGTTCCGAGCCCGGGAGTGTAGCCGCGGGCGCGCAGGGCATCCACCCGCACCCGCAGTTCATCTTTGATAGTGGCGGCGACGGCGCGCCCGTCCAGAAGTTGTGCTGCCATTACTGACCTTCCCCGCTCCGGGTGGCGCCAACCTGGTCCAGACCAGCGTAGAGCGGGAAGCGGTCCGTGAGCGCGCGTACCCGAGTGCGCAGTTCTTCGACCGGTGCCGCGTGGCCCCCGATGAGGGCGCGGGCGATAATATCGGCAACTTCCGTGAATTCTTCCGGGCCGAAGCCGCGGGTGGCCAGCGCCGGGGTGCCGATGCGCAGCCCGGAGGTGACGAACGGCGGGCGGGGGTCATAGGGAACCCCGTTGCGGTTGACGGTAATACCGATACTACCGAGCAGGTCCTCCCCTTCCCGACCGTTGATCGCGGCATTGCGCAGATCCACAAGGACCAGGTGGACATCCGTGCCCCCGGAAATAATCGAGATTCCGGCCTGAGCCACATCAGCTTCCGTGAGCCGCGCGGCCAGAATCTGGGCCCCTTCCAGGGTGCGGAGTTGGCGCTCGCGGAATTCTGCCGTGGCCGCGTACCCGAGAGCCACCGCTTTCGCGGCGACCACGTGCATGAGCGGGCCTCCCTGGTTGCCCGGGAATACCGCGGAATTAAGCTTCTTGCCGTATTCCTCCCCGCGCGCGGAAAGGATCATCCCCGAGCGAGGCCCACCTAGGGTTTTATGGATGGTGGTGGTGACCACATCCGAGTACGGGAGGGGGTTGGGGTGCAGCCCGGCGGCTACCAGGCCGGCGAAATGGGCCATATCAGTCCACAACACGGCACCGACTTCATCGGCAATGGAACGGAAGGCCGCGAAATCCACATGCCGCGGATAGGCGGACCACCCGGCGATAATCATGGCGGGGCGTTCGCGCAGGGCGGTTTCACGCACCTCATCCATATCGAGAAGATAGGTTTCCGGGTTGACGTGGTAGGCAGCCACATCGTAATTGCGCCCGGAGAAATTAAGTTTCATGCCGTGGGTAAGATGCCCGCCCTGATCAAGGGCCATACCCAGTACTTTCGCCCCCGGTTTCACCATCGCGTGGTAGACAGCGGCATTCGCTGAGGCACCCGAATGCGGTTGCACGTTCGCGTAATCCGCCCCGAAGAGGCTTTTTGCCCGCTCTATGGCGAGGGTTTCGGCCTTATCCACCCATTCGCAGCCCCCGTAATAGCGCCGCCCGGGATAACCTTCCGCGTACTTATTGGTGAGAACAGAGCCTTGAGCTTGCAAAACCGCGCGGGAAACAAAGTTTTCCGAAGCGATCATTTCCAAGCCTTCTTGCTGGCGGCGCAATTCCCCGGTGAGAATCGCGGCAACTTCCGGGTCCGCCACGGCTAAAGGTTCATCCAGTGGTGTACTCATGTCTCTCCTCCACACCTTCGCTGTTAGGTCGACAGTCTACCGCGGGGTTACGACACAAAAATTGTGGCGCAGCTTTCCGGACCACGCGGGCCGTTGCGGCGTCGTCGTACACAGGCTCGTAGAAAATGCAGCCGCTCCGCGCAGAAACACCGCGCCGCACGGAACAACGCGCCGCTCAGGAAATCTTGGGGGCGCTCAGGTCTGCGCGGGAGAGATCCGCGGCGGGGCTCTTCGTGATGAGTTTGTGGCCCCACCACAGGCCAAAGAACAACGGCAATCCGATATAGGAAGAGAGCAGATCGAGGGCGCCACCGCCGGAGGTAATAATGAGGTAGCTCTGCCCCACGATGACCACCGCGCACATCACCAGCGCCACGATGGGACCGGCCGGGTAGAACCGCGCCTTGAAGGGGAGTTCGTCAAGGCTACGGCCCTGAGCGATAAAAGCGCGCCGGAAATTGTAATGGCTCCACGCGATACCCATCCACGTGATAAAACCGGCCAGTCCGGAAGCATTGACGAGCCAGGCGTAGGCTTTGCCATCGCCCATAAAGGAGGAGATGAAGCAGGCGGTGGCCACCAGAATCGTGATGATCATGGCGTTGAGCGGGACGCCGCGGCGGGTCAGGCGCGCCAGGAATTTCGGGGCGCTGCCCTGCTCGGCGAGGGCGAAAAGCATGCGGGTGGACACATAAAGTCCGGAATTACCAGCGGAGAGCACCGCGGTGAGAATAACGGCGTTCATGACGGCGGCCGCGAAAGCTACCCCGGCGCGCTCAAACACCAGAGTGAAAGGCGAGACCGCAATATCGGAAATATCGGTGCGCAGCAGGTTCGGATCGCTGTAGGCCACCAGGGTGCCCACCACCACGATGGCGCCGATGTAGAAGATGAGGATGCGCCAGAAAATTGTGCGAGTGGCGCGCGGGACGGTGGTGGCGGGGTCGCGGGCCTCCCCCGCGGCGATCCCCACCATTTCAGTGCCCTGGAAGGAGAAACCGGCCACCATGAAGACCGCGAGGATTCCCGCGCCGCCATTGACGAACGGTGCCTCACCTTCCGTCCAATGAACCAGTCCCGGGCTGGCACCGAAAACACCGACGATCATGAGGAGCCCCACCGCAATAAAGGCGAGAACCGTCACCACTTTGATGAGAGCGAACCAGAATTCACCTTCGCCGTAGGTGCGCACCGAAAGCGCGTTGAGCAAAATGAGGAGGGCCAAAAAGACCGCGGACCACACCCAGCCGGGCGTATCCGGATACCAGTACTTCATGACGAGCGCCGCGGCGGACAGCTCGGCGGCCACGGTGATCGCCCAGTTGTACCAGTAGTTCCAGCCGGTAGCGAAACCGAAAGAAGGCGAAACGAAACGCCGTCCGTATTCTTCGAAGGAGCCGGCCACCGGCAGGTAGGCCGCCATTTCCCCCAAGGATTGCATGAGGAGGTAGACCATCATGCCGATAAGCCCGTAGGCCACCAGCGCTCCGCCCGGGCCGGCCTGACTGATTGTTTCTCCCGAGGCCACGAAAAGCCCGGTGCCAATCGCCCCGCCCACCGCGATCATGGTGAGGTGGCGGGCGTGCAGGCCGCGCTGCAGCTGCGGCTCGGCGGATTGTTGCGGCTGCTCGGATCGCTCAGCCTGCCCAGCTTGCGTAGCTCGCCCAGGTTGTCCAGCGTGCTCTGGTGCCACGTTATCTCAGCTCCTTCATCGCGGCGCCCCTGTGGGCGGGCCCGCTCCCCGCGGTGGCCGCGCCACCGCCTCAGTGCTTCGTTCGTACCGGCACACGGTAGTGTACGCCAACGGTAGTGCGCTACCGCTTCTCAGAGCGTGAGCCACGGGTCTATTTCCGGCCGGTTCGGGGTGTAGCGGCGGCCGGTTCGGGGTGTAGTGCGGTTTAGGGCGCGGTTTACCGGGTGGGTGCGGCCCGGTGCGCCGCATTATTGTTCTGGTATTCAATAAGAACGACGGCGCTAGCCACGTTCCCATCGTGACTCATCGACACGTGAATATTCACGCTCCCCAGGGTTTTATGAACCGCCCCGGCTATCGGCGCCCCGAGGATAATCGCCGGGCGCCCCCAGCGGTCGTTGGTGACTTCGATAGCGTCCCAATGTCCCTCGGGTAGTACCGGTTGGGAACCGTACAACGCTGCCGACCACGCTTTAATAAAGGCCTCTTTGGCCGCCCACCGCGCCGCCAGGTGGGGGGCGAGCTCCGCGGCCGGAATAACAGTTTCAAAGCCGGCATCTTCAGCGGCCGGGGTGGCGAAAGCTCCGGCGGCCTCAGTGCGGGTGTGGCGTTGGGCCCGGCGAATCGCGTAGCGCATTTCCCGCGCGGTAAAAACGTTGCGGAAGCGGGAGCCGGGTAGATCCAGCTGCTGAGCGAAGGCATCGATGGCGACGGTATCGGTTCCAATTCCCGCGATCACCGCGTGCTCCTTCCCGGTAACGTATCACTTTGGCCAGCTCCAGACCAAAGCGGCGCCGTCGTTCCCTGTGACTTTCGCTCACACGTAACTTTCCCTTTTATGGTAAACGAGACCACCGGTTCTTGTCTGCTCTTCCCGACTTTCGCTTTCCCTCTTCCATTCGCCGCTGAGCTGGAGAAAGATAGTACCTATGGCATCGATAGAGACAACCGGTATCGAAATAGTCGACGATAGTGAGCGCACCGCGAAACCCCGGCATCTTTTCCTGCCGTGGTTCGCCTCGAATATCTCCGTTTTTGGGATGAGTTACGGGGCGTGGGTGCTTGGATTTGGTATTTCTTTCCCGCAGGCGCTGGTTATCACGGTCATCGCCGTGATTCTTTCCTTTGCTATTTGCGGGGTCATCGCGCTGGGCGGCAAACGCGGCTCGGTGCCTACGATGGTCATGTCCCGGGCAGCTTTCGGGGTCAGCGGCGCAAAAATTCCGGGCATTATTTCCTGGCTGACCTCCATCGGCTGGGAAACTTCGCTGGCCATTACCGCAGTTCTGGCCACCAATACGGTGCTCGCGCGGCTGGGGTGGGCCGGGGAAGATTCCACCACGGTCAAAGTGGTAGCGGCAGCAATTGTTGCCACCCTCATCGTTTTGGGCGCGGTGGCCGGCTACCACATTATTATGAAAATGCAGGCGGTTCTCACGTGGATCACCGGCATCACCACCATTATCTATATTATTTTAGTTTTCCCGCATCTCGACGCCGGCGCGCTCTTCTCCCACTCTTCCGGCTCAGTGGCGGCCATGCTCGGAGCTTTCGTCATGGTACTCACCGGCATGGGCCTGGGCTGGGTGAATATCGCGGCGGATTGGTCGCGCTACCAGAGCCGGGAGGCGCGCGGAAGCCACATTATTTTCTGGAATACCCTGGGCGGTTCCCTCGGCCCGGTGGTGCTCATTAGTTTCGGCCTCATGCTGGCTGGTTCAGATGACGCCCTCTCCGAAGCCATCGGCTCTGACCCGGTCGGGGCGCTGGCCACCATCCTGCCCACCTGGTTCCTTCTCCCCTTCCTCCTCACCGCAATTCTTTCGCTGCTGTCGGGCGCGATTAACGGTATTTATTCTTCAGGGCTCACGCTCCTGACCCTAGGTATTCGGATTCCGCGGCCGCTCGCCTCCCTTATCGACGGTGTCATTCTCACCGTGGGAACCGTATACGTCACCTTCTTCTCGCCCACGTTTATCGGCCCCTTCCAGTCCTTCCTGGTTACCTTGGGGGTACCGCTTGCCGCGTGGACCGGCATCATGATGGCGGATATTACTTTGCGTAAGCGTGATTACGACGACGCCGCACTCTTCTCCCCCACCGGCCGGTACGGCAAGTACAACGTGACCTCCCTGGCCATCTTGGCGGTGTGCTGTGTGATCGGCTGGGGTTTGGTAGTCAACGGCTTCTCTGATGCGCCCTTCAATGATTGGCAGGGCTACCTCCTCCCCCTCATTGGCGGGGTGGACGGACCCCTCGGTTCGGGCAATATTGGAGTGATCCTGGCCCTCATCATCGGCTTCGTGGCCTACTACGCCCTGTGCGGGGCGCGGGTGCGGCGCCAAGAAGTAGAGATGATTTAGCGCTCCCCATACACAAGTGGGGCGGACATTTTAATACTGTCCGCCCCACTTTTATGATTTTACTTTTTCTTGCTATGCGCAAGCTTTCCTCGTTATTGCTGCTTTTTGACCACCAGTACGATAGCCCAGATGGAGAAGGCAATATTCACGATGGTGGCGAGGATAAAGAGGATGAAGCCGAAACCAACGCTGGCAACTTCAGAGAAATGGGAGAGCTTCGACAGTGCGTCCATGCTCCCGATGAACAGCAGAATTCCGAAAAGCAAACCCACCCCGCCGGCGGTAGCCATCGTCCATTTCTTCTTGATCACAAGAGCAAGCGTGGAGAAAACAGCCGCGATGAAGTAGCAGAAAAGAACGGTGGCACCCACTCCGGAATCGCCCGACATCATGCTGACAGAAAACCCAAAGCTGGAAGCAAAAGGCAGGAATACGCTGAGCATCGCAAGCACCTGAGCACCAATGAGCACGGCCGGCACAATCGTGCGCCAGTTAATGCCGCCCGCCGCGGAAGCAGTCGCGAAGCTCTGGCGCACCGCACCGGCCTGCTGGGCGACAGCCGGCGCCACCCGGTTACTAACAAATTCCTTGGCGCCGGTGGCGAATTGCTTGAGGCCCTCTTTCATATCCCCCACGGAATTATCGGGAACACCCGGCCCGGCCACGGCGCCCTGCGCCACGGCCTCCTGGTATTCCCGTAACGTGGGTTCACGCCCGTTATCCAGCTGGAAACGAGCTTGCCACTGTTCGGCAGTGAGGGGCTGCGCGGCATGCGCCGGGGCCTGCTGGCCCTGAGCTTCGGCCTGGCGCTCGCGAATCCAGGAGACCAGTGCCGGATAGCACTGCGGGTGCACCGCGATAGCATCCCAGAGGTCGGGACGCTGGGCCGCGACATCGGCAAGATCCCGCGCGGTAATCTGCGGGTCTCCCAAGTTTTCAAGGGTCATCGTGCGCGGATCGTACATCATAGCCGTTCTACTTTCTCCCATAGAATTTTCGTTCCGTGACAACGCGGACGAAAACCCGTGTAGCTACTAATAGTTTCTATGGTTAATATACGGAGTTTTCTCCTGTAGCAACTGTATCCCAGCTACCCTGGATACGTGGAGTTTATGAAAAACTCTACAGGTACGACGGCGGGGCTCATCACGCGAGTTCCACCTTCCACGTCACCGTACTCCATCTGTGAGGAAGGACTTTCTATGACTAACGGACCTGACCAGTTCCCACCGTCCACGCCGGTGCCCCCGCCTCCGCCTCCGCCGCCCTCCGCGCCGAGCCCTGAGGAAGCGGAGCTGACCCGGACGATTCCGCCCGTCGAGGAGGTGCCGGCAGCGCGGCCCGAGGCTACTCCGGCGCATCCGCTCGCGGTCCCGGTGCCTCCCCCGCAGCCCGATCCTGAGGCCGCATTCTCTGCTGAGACCCCGGCGGGTGATTCGCCCGCGCCAGCGGCGCCGTCGCCCCTGCCCCCAAGCGAGCCTGAAGCATGGCTCACCACCGAGGCTGATGCGGGTGCGCCCACCCGCATCGCACTTCCGCGAATGCTCGAGGAGATTCCGAGTGCGACCAGTGCCGGGGCTGCCCCGGATGCGATACCGGCTCCTGACTACGCACCCGCTCCCGGTTATGTGCCGCACTCGGACTACGGCACCCCGCCGCAGAGCTACGCACCTCCGAGTGGCTACGGCACCGCGCCGAGTCCCGCGGCAGGACCTTGGGCGCAGGGAGGAATGTACCCGGCCACTGCGATGCCCGCGGTGCCACACCAGAAGAAATCACATAAGAAATTGTGGATCAGCCTGGTGGTTCTGCTCGTGCTCGTCGTGGCAGGCGTTATTAGTTTTAAGGTAGCGGCCAGTAAATTCGCTCCAGAGAAAACTGCCGAGGCATATCTCTCCGCGATTGTGGAAGGGAAGGCTAGCGCAGCGCTCGAGGTATACGACCCGAATGTGCGTTCCGGGGAGCGCCTATTCCTCAGCGATGAGATTTATAGCAAGGCCACGAATCGGCCCACCGATTTTGAGGTAATCTCCGCCTTTAAACAATCGCAGCCGGGCGGGAAAAATACCGTGCACGTGAACGCCGAATTCACCATCGATATGAAGAAATATCCGGTTGACCTGACGCTCAGCGAGCGCGGCAAGAAATTCCTGTTCTTCTCCGAATGGCAAGTGACCGATGCGCCACTGGGGACCGTGGAGCTACGTTCCGCCACGCCGCGCGTGACTATTAATGGGGTCGACGTCGATCTTTCGACCACGGTGGACCTGGCCACGAAGGGCGAGCGCGCCAGCGAGTACTACTCACTCCCCGCTTTCCCGGGGACCTACACGGTGGGTGCCCAGGGCGGTGATACCTTCGTGAGTTTCGGGGAGACGGAGAGTGTATCCGTTCCGGTTATTGGCCCGGGTTCCTCGGCATCCATTGAACCGAGCTTCACCCCCGAGGTAACCGCGGAAATCCAAAAGCAGGTCAATTCCCGCTACGAGGCGTGCATGCCCGCCGATACCTTCGAGGTGAAAGACTGCCCCGAATTGAATATGAGCGATCCTCTTTTCCAAGCCGTGACGGAGATTCGACGCTCGTGGAAGGAAGAGCCCAAGGTTGAGGTGGAAGCCACCAGCCTGCGCTACGAGAATGGCGCATACGTGGGCACCGCCAAGGTCAAGGGCAAGGCTATTATTAATTACAAGCAGCGCTACAGCGAGAAGGATCCCTGGAAAGAATCGGAGTGGCCGGTCAATATCTGGGTGAACCGCACCCTGCGCTTCGAAGTGAAGGACGGGGCGATCACGGTGGATTTCTCCAAGGATAATTACGGCTGGTAAACGGGGGCTCATAACGGTATGCCGTTAGCTCGGATCCAGTCCAGTACTGCATGAACCGGGCCCGGTGTCGCACGGTGGACCGGGCCCGGTATGTGTTTTCCGGGGTGTACTGCGAATGTCGTACATACGAAGTACAGCTCTGAAAACACCTAGCGCCCCCGCAGATGCCGGTGTGACTCCTGAGGTTTGACTTATAGGACCTCAGCGTCCGGCAAACCCGCTTGCTCGGGCGTGCAGTAAATTCTTTGCCACTTCTCGTCTCGGCTGATCACCGCGAGTTCACCAATGCTCAGCAACCATTCACAGGCAGTTTTAACCGGGCTGCTGCGTTCCCAGCCCTACCCCACCGCGCGGCCGAGCTGCGAGTGCGCCGGCGAGCAGAACCAATTCTTGGGATCTGCGCACGGCCTGTAGCGAATCAATCTGGACGCAGCCGAGGTGCTGGAAAACATCGGCGATAGAAGGCTCGGCGCTGCGAGCTTCCGGGGCAAGCATCTGCGCCGTCACCGCAATTTTCCGCGCTGTTGCAATATCGATGCGATACCGCGGCTCACTATCAGGATTCACCATCACGGTATTGAAACATCCGCTGCCACCAAGAAGCAAGCGCGCACAGAGACACAAGCAACGCACACACAGAACGGGGCGGAGTGGTTCGTGATGAACTACCCCGCCCCGCTCTTATGGGATGGATCCGCTCGGGTTTAGCGCAGCTGGTACTTTCCGTTCACCAGGCGATAGCGCGGATCAAGGAGCAGCGCAGCTTCGCCTTCGTGGCGATCCCCGGCGAAGCGCTCGTCCACCGAGGTTTCGGTGTAGAGCGGCGCGTGGCCGACCATTCCGGCAACCAGGTGGCGCGCGCCGTCCAGCAGGCGCATATCAGCGCTCTCGCGCCACAGCTGGGCTGCCTTAGCGCCGTTGGTGCGCGCGATAGCAGCCTCGAACGCCGCCGGATGCACGAGCATCATAAGCGCGGAGACATGGCCGAAACCGAGCGAGGTCAGCACGGCCGCCTTAATATCTCCCACCTCGAGGACTTCACGCGGCCACACTAGGTAACTACGTTCCTCAAAGGCCGGATCGGAGCAGTCCAGGGCCTTATTGCCGGGGATCTTCCCGGTGGCAAACATCTGGGTGATGCCAGCCATCTGGAAGAGCGCCGCCCCGCCCTTGGAATGCCCGGTCAGGGTCTTCTGGGAAACCACGTAGAGCGGATTGCCTTCGCTGCGCCCCAGCGCCGTGAAGAGGCGGTCATGGAGTTCCGCTTCGTTCGGATCATTCGCATTGGTAGACGTATCGTGCTTGGAAAGCACGGCGACGTCGTCCACACTCACGCCGAGCTCGCGCAGGTTCGTGGCCAGTACGGAGTTTTCTCCGCCCATGCCCGCGGCCAATGCTCCCAGGCCAGGTGCGGGAATCGAGGTTTGGATACCGTCCGCGAAGGAGCGGATGTAGGCCACCACCCCGTAGACCGGCAGCCCCATCTGGGCGGCCACGTCTCCGCGAGCCAGCAGCACCGTGCCGCCACCGCACGCTTCCACGAAGCCACCGCGGCGCAGATCGCCAGCGCGGGAGAAGAAGCGCGGATTAATGCCCTTCTTCGCCATCGCGGCAGAATCCGCAGTCGCATTCATATCACCGAAACCGATAAGGGACTCCACCTGCACGTCATCAATCGCACCGGATACCACGAACTGGGCCTTGCCGGTGGCGATCTTATCCACGCCCTCTTCCACGGACACCGCTGCGGTCGCGCAAGCGCCAATGGGGTGAATCATGGAACCGTACCCGCCCACGTAGGCCTGCATGGTGTGCGCGGCAATAACATTCGGCAGGGTTTCCTGGAGGATATCCTGCGGGTAATCCTTACCCAGGAAGCGATCCACGTACAGGCGGCGCATGGAGGTCATCCCACCGAAGCCGGTGCCCTGCGTGGAGGAGACATCCACCGGATGGACGTATTCGAGCAGCTCTGCCGGAGAGAACCCGGCCGAGAGGAAAGCATCCACCGCCGTCATGAGATTGTAGATAGCCATCCGGTCCGCGCCCTCCACGAGCGATGCCGGAATCCCCCACTTGGCCGGATCGAAATCGGTGGGGAACTGCCCGCCAACGCGGCGGGTGAGGGTGGTGCGGCGCGGCATATAGGTCAGTGCCCCGGCCTTGCGGGTCACCCGCCATTCGCCGTCGTCTTCGAAGAAGCTGGTGAAGGTCGGATCCGCTTCGGCGTGGGCGCGAGCTTCCGCTTCGCTGCCCACCGTGAAGGTCACGTCCTTCTCCAGGTAGACCGGTGCGATATCGGTGGTTCCGATATCGGCCAGCGGCCCGTCGTCCACAAAAGCGCGGATTCCGGAACGTGCCACAACCTCATCACGATAGCGCTCGAAGATATCCTCTTCGGGCACCAGTTCCCCTTCGGGGGTGTACCAGCCCGGCTTGGGGGTATCAAACCAGGTAAGCAGGCCCATCATCCAGGCCAGCTCAAGCACCCCGGCCGGGGTGAGGTCCACATCGCCGTCGCTTTGAATACCCAATTCGGCTTCCCACCGGGTACGCGAGCTACCCCAGGGGCCGGTTTCACCCAAGCCCACGATAACCACGAGGTCCTCAGGCTTCGCCGTGCCCTTCCCGAAAGCACCCAGGTCCATGGTCGGCTGGTGGATGCTCACCGGACTGGGCAGGGCTCGCACGCTCGGCGCGGCTTCCGCCGTCGGCGCGGGGGCGGGCGGCGTGATGCTCGCGGCCAGTTCGGGCAGGTTAATATCACCCAAGCCACCGGTCATATCGTGAATAACCGGCGCGGTGCGCGCAGCCGCCACAGATTCAGGCGTAAAGAGAGTGAGCAATTCGCGCCCGGCTTCCGCCGTGGACCACGTGTGCACGCCCTTGGCTTCCACGGCTTCCACCAGCGGATCATTCCCGCCCATGAGGCCGGTGCCGCGCACCCACCCGATCTTCGCGTGCGCGATGGTGGTGCGCTGCCCCCAGGGCTCCACGCGCCATTTATTGACCACGGCATCCAGCGCGGCCTTGACTTCGCCGTAGGCGCCGTCACCACCGAAGGATCCCCGATTCGGGGAGCCCGGCAGAATCACGTGCATGCGATGGTCAATGGCGGCATCGGTTCCGAGGCTCGCGAGGGTGCCGATGAGGCGTTCCACGCTCCACAGCAGCACTCGGGCCTGGTTTTCCGCTTCGGGGCCGGCATCGCTGAGGTAGCCGCTCACCCGCGGCGCCGCGAAGGGCACCAGGAGATCCGGGATAAGCGCCGGCTTGATGAGCTTCGAGGTGGCACCCACCGTTTCGCGCTGTTCGGCACCGATCCACGCGGTGATCGCGTCAACGTCGCGGAAGGAGGCGAGGTTGGCGGGAATGAGCCACAGTTCAGCACCGTTGATGGCGTTCTCGCGGTAGAGCTTTTTGGCGAAGTTCAGGCGCGCGGTGGAGATACGCGAGGAGGTGGCGACGACGGTCGCCCCGCCGGCCAGCAACCCGGCCACCACCGCACCCGCGATGGAGTTTTCTGCCATACCGGTGACCACCGCGACCTTCCCGGTGTAGATGCCGGGGGTGGTATCGCGGGCCGCACGGGCGATCTTGGTCAAACGCGCCGCGAGCTCGGGATTGCGAGCCGCCTGCCATTCGGCCTGGCGGGCTACTTCTTCCCCAACCCCGGTGAAATTGGCGCTTACCTCATGCCCGAAGGCGATCTTGGCAACGTCCTCGCGGGCGGTAGCCCAGCGATCGCACAGGCGCACGGCCTGGGCCGGATCGAAGCGCGGGGTCACGAAGTCTTCCCAACCGCTTCCCAGTTCCGCGCTCATGGCTTCGCGCAGCGCCAGATCATCGGTGCTCGCGGGCGCCTCTGGGCGCTCGTTGTGCCCGAGGCGCGCGAGCAGGTCGCGCGCGGTTCCGGCCAGGATCGCGTCCATACGTTCGGCATATGCGTCCAGGGCAGCGGAATCGACGACGCCGCCCGCACCGCTCCCGGTACTCGGGAGGGCAACGTTGATACCGTGGGCCGCGCCGACCGCCCGCACCGCCGCGTCGATGAGGTCATCGAGCTGGGCGGCCGAGGTGGGGGCCAGCGGGAGGGTTGCCAATTCGTCGCCGCGTACCGACTTGCCTTCGCGAGTACCCAGAAGGATCGTGGCGGTCACGTGGGCCACCCAGCCTTCGCCGAGCTGCCAGGTCTCCTGCACCCGCTGGGCGACCCGGGCGGGCTTGGCGCCGGCCGCACCGGTGAGCGAGCGCAAGCGGTCCGCGATAGCTTCGCGCAGCACGCTGCCGAAAGGCTTGTAGGAGTGGGCGGCCTGATCCACTTGGGAGACCAGGGTAGCCAGCGGTGCTTCCGCGGCGCCGTCCATGGAGGCCAGGTCGAATTCAGCGGTCATATCCATGAGGATCTGGTTGCGCTTGGAAGAAACCCCGTTGGTGAGGGTTTCAACCGAGTCGGCATCGCCCATTTGATCCAGGCGGATCTTCGTGGACCAAGCCAGCAAAACGCGCAGGGCATCCCCGGCTCGGAAGGGTAGATCCGCGGCCGGCTGGCCATCGCCCGCCGGCGCCGCGGTTGCTGCCGGAGCCGGCGCGGCCGCAGCTGCGGGAGCCGGTGTTTCCGGAGTTGCAGGGGCGGAGGGCGTGGCTTCCGGCGCCGAGGTCGCAGCGGTATCCTCGCTCGCCGCGGCAGCGGTGTTCGCGGCCGGGGCCGCAGTGCCGTCCGCGAATCCTTCTTCAGCAACCGGAGCGCTGGCAACGTCCTCGTGCAGAACCCGCTTGGCATCGCGCTGCACGTTGTATACGCTCACATGCCGCTGGGCGTGCTTGGGCAGCGCGAGGGTGCGGGTGGCCATATTCGCCAGGGTTGGCGAAGCGGCCAGGCCGATTTCCACGATATCTTCCACCCCGGCCTCAATGAGGTAATCCTGGGTTTCAATCCAGCGCACCGGGGAGGCAAATTGCCAGGCCAGTAGCTCGATAAGCAACTCGCGAGCGGTTCCTACCCGGTCGCGCGTGAGGCGCGCGGGCAGGTCGGCGCGAATCTCGCGCACCACCTGGGAGGGAACCACCTCAAGAATGGCATCGCAGAAGTCTTCCGTGAGTTCGAAGGGGCGAGCCACCAGATTCGGCAGGTAGCGCCCTTCGAGAATTTCGAGCTTGATATCGGCAGGAACGATGGCGCGCAGAGTGTCCCCGAATTCGGCCACGCCGGTGCGCAGCACGCTGGAGTGGAAAGGCACATCAATACCCGGAACCAGCATGAAGGGGCGCTTACCCCCGGCCTGCCGGGCCCGCTCGTTGGCGTCCTTTTCCAAGGCTTCCAGGCCCGCCACGGTACCTGCCACCGCGTACTGGGCGCCTGCCAGGTTGTAATTGACGATCTCGAGGAATTCCCCGGAAGCGGCCGCTACCTGCGCGACGTAGTCGCGCACGGCGTCGTCGCCCACCCCAAATTGGTTGGGACGCAAGGCACCCATGCGGTAATTCGAGCGGCCCTGCTCATCGCGTTCCACGAGATGATGCATGGTGGTACCGCGCCGGTACACGATTTCCAGCACGTCCTCGAGGCTGAAGACCTGCGAGTACGCGGAGAGGGCATTGTATTCGCCCAGGGAATGCCCGGCGAAGTAAGCACCGCTTACCAGTGAACCCTGTTCACGCAGCCGCGAGGTTTGGGCGAAGGCCACGGTCGCGAGCGCCACCTGGGTGAATTGGGTGAGGTTGAGCACACCCTCCGGGTGGCGGAAAATCTCATCGCGCACCCGCAGCTCCACCGGGTTATCGCGCACCACGGCGAGGATGGAGAACCCGAGTGCGGAGCGGGTATGCCGGTCGGCACGTTCCCACACCTCGCGTACGGCAGCCGAGGCCGCCCGGTCGTCGAGGGTCATGCCGCGGGCCTGGATCCCCTGCCCCGGGTAAACATAGGCGGTACGCGGGGCGCTCACGGTGCAGGATGCCTGGGAAACCACGGTATCCCCGCAGCGGGCGGTGACATCGAGGGCAAGCCCGCCCCCGCGCACCCGGCCCACGCGCTCCACGGTGATATCCACCGCGTCACCGAGGTTAACCATGCCGAACATGCGGTAGGTCCACCCGGTGATGTGCATGGGAGCACGCCCGGGCACCGGATCGGCAACCGCGTGCTGAGCGGCGGCGCACAGCCACATGCCGTGCACCAGCGGGGCCTCCATTCCCGCCACTAGCGCAGCGTTGCGGGACACGTGAATCGGGTTGAAGTCACCGGACACAATGGCAAAAGCCGTCATATCGGTGGGGGCCTGTACCGTAACCTTGCGCAGCACCGAGCGCGGGGTGTCGATAATATCGGCGTCCACTCCCCCGCGGGCGGCCGGCTCCGAAGGCAGATCCGTGGTGGTGGCGCGCCCGCGCATGGCGAAGCGTTCCTGGAATTCCAGCACCACGGTGCCATCTTCGCGCGAAACATTCGTGCGGATGGTCAGCACCCGGCCGGCGGAAGATTCGGCCACGGAGGCCACCCAGGAGCGCGCGGTGAGCTGCCCGGCCTCCAGGATGTCCTCCACCGGCACATTCACCTTTTCGAGGTGGTCGAGGTGCACGCCGGAGAGCAGCCCTTCGATAATCGGGTAACCATCGGCTTCGCCCGAGCCCATCGCGGAATAGATAGTGGGCCAGCACGAACCGAGGAGCGCGGAGGGTACGGCCGCCGGAGTGCGCCCGGCTGGCGCGGTAATCCCCGCGTGCAGGGTGTTGATCTCCGGGGAGACCGCGAAGGTCAGGGTGGCCACGCCGTCGATCATGTCGGGTTGCTCGGTGATGGGAGTGCCGCCCAGCGTCGTGGTTCCCACCCCGGACATCGCGGCGAGGACCTCGCGCATGGCGCCTTCTAGGCGGGCATCGTCCACCACGGGCAGCCCGCCGGTGGCCACCGATTCGGGCAGCAGCAGCGGGATGCGCATATGCCGCACCACGTGCTGGTGGGCCTGGGTACCATCCCAGAGGGTATCGAGAGGCACGAAGATTTCCAGGCCCTCCGGAGTATCGCGGATTTCCGCTTCCGGAATGAGGTGGGCCGGGTTGGTGGCCAAGTGGCCGTGCCATACGATGAAGGGAGTTTCCCGCAGGAAGGTTTCCCGGTCGCGTGCCGCGCGGGAGAAGGCCGGCTGGGCCTGCGCCCCGCTCGCACTCACCCGGACCACGGCATCTTCTTCGTAGCGGCCCAGAATCTCGGCAATCGGCTCATCCACCTTGGTGATGGCCGCTACCGAGGTAGGTCCGGGAATAATACGCACCTGGTCCGCGGTGTAGCGCGGGTTACGGGATTGCCACAGGGAATCCGAACCCCAGAAACGCAGCACCTGCTCGTTAATAACCGGTACGAAAGGCACCGGCTTGGGGTACTTGGACGCCAGAGCCACGAACCACGCCTCATCCTGGGCGAGCACGGTGTGTTCTTCCGCGCTCGGGTAGGCAGCGAGGAAGCGCTCGAGCGCGGCCTGCGGATCGGCGGCGGCATCAGCCTGGGTGGGGAAGAGCGTGGGTACCTCCCCGCTTTCCGCTTCGCACAGGCGCGCTTCAAAGCGCTGAAGCATTTCCCAGAAACGGGTTTGGGTGGTGTCGTCGGCCCAGGGAACGGTCAGTTCCACATAGCGGCGCAGCACCTGGGCGTAGGTCATGTGCGCGATATCCCCGAAGTAGGGCTTGGCGGTGGCGTTGATCGCGGTGATGATCTCATCGCGGCGCGCGGCAATCGCTTCGGCGTCCCCGTCCACTTCCACGAGGAGGCGCGCGGCACGGGCGGCCGCGTTTTCCACGTTGTAAATATCGGCGTGCAGGGAGGACTGGGTGGAGCAAATGCCACCGCGGGTGGATCCAGCCGCGACCCAACCACCGTTATCGTCCGGGCTCACACCGGGCGTATCAACGAGAAGCTGCTTGACGTCCGGATTCGTTTTCGCTTCCTTCGCGGCCATCGCCGCGGTCCCGATGAACACGCCGTCCACGGGCATGGGCCGCATACCGTAAGCCTGCGCCCAGGTTCCGGTGAGGAACGACGACGCCCGCTCGGGAATGCCCAAGCCGCCACCCACGGTAATAATGAGGCCGGCCTCACGCATCTGACCGTACGTCGCGATGAGCAGATCTTCCAGGTTCTCCCAGGAGTGGTGCCCACCGGCGTGGCCGTCTTCCACCTGCGCGATAAGCGGGGCTCCCGGGCAGGCCTTGGCGATCTCTACCAGCTGGCGGATCTGGGCCACGGTGCCGGGCTTGAAAGCAATATAGGGGAAGCCTTCGGCGCGCAGCCGCGCGATGAGTTCGAGGGCTTCGTCCTTCTCGGGAATGCCGGCGCTAATAACCACGCCGTCCAGGGGTGCCCCGGCAGCGCGCTGGCGGGAAACGAGCCTGCGAGATCCGAATTGGAGATCCCACAGGTAGCGGTCCAGGAACATGGTGTTGAACTGGGCCACCCGGCCCGGTTCCAAGTGCTCACGCAGGGTGGAAAGGTTCTCAGCCAGGACTTCTTCGGAGACCTGCCCGCCCCCGGCGAGCTCGGTCCAGTACCCGGCGTTAGCAGCGGCCGCCACGATTTCCCCGTCCACGGTGGTCGGGGTCATCCCGCCGAGCATAATCGGGCTACGCCCGGTCAGCCGCGAGAAAGCGGTATCCAGGTAGGTATGGCCCTTGATCTGGCGCAGTTGGGGTGCGTATTCAGACCAGTCACGGGTGCGGGTCACGCGCGCCACCCCGGTGACCAGGTCATCGCGGGCCGCGGCGGTGGAAGCATCCACGTAGCTCACTCCGGTGCCGGCCAGGTTTTCCAGGGCGATGGTCTTGAGGTTCGGGCCCGGGCCCAGGTCCACCACGAAACCGGCCGGGGTGCCGCCCTGCCCGGCTTCTTCCAGGGCGGCGGCGAATTCCGCGGTCCAGTCCAGGCTGGCGGTGAGCACGGCGCGGGCCAGTTCATCGCTGCGTTCCACGTTGAGAGAGCAGCGAGCCGCCCAGGCGTCCACCAGGGCCACGGCCGGTTCGAGGAGCGGGGAGTGGAAGGGGGCTCCCACGTTGAGGAATTCACACACCGGGTGGAGGGCTTCCCCACCGGTGAGTTTATCGGCGCGGGCGCGCGCTTCCCGTTCGGCTTCGCGTTCGATGAGGGCCACCAGCGCGGTGAGGGCGGCCGGGCGCCCGGATACCACGCAGGCTTCCCGCGAGTTAATAATGGCCACATCCGCATCCGGGACCTTGGCGGCCAGGCGGCGCAGCAACGGGGCTCCCACGCCCCGCACCGAGAGCATGGGGCTGGCGTCCTTGCTCGCGGTAATCCCGAGTTCGCCGCTGATCTTGGAGGCGGCCGCCCCGATGAGGCGGGCGAGGGCGAAAATGCTGGCCGGTTCGCTGGATTCCACCATGGCGGCGGCCAGTACGCCCTGGGAGTGCCCGATGGTGGCGGTGGGGCGCACGGCCAGGTCACGGTAGGCCCCGTACTGGCTGAGCAGGATGCCGGGAACCGAGGTGTGGGGGGCGCGCCCGGCGCTGGCGGGGCCGCGCAAGCCCAGCAGGTCGAGGCGCCCGGCGGAAATCACGGTGAGTTCGGGGAGCACCGGGGCGAGGATTTCCTCGGCCGCCGCGTCCACCGCGGTCAGGTCGGCGCGCAGCCGCGCGGAGGTGAGCAGCTCATCTAATTCGGCGCGCCAGGGGGTGCCCTGGCCGGCGAATTGGAGGATCCACGGGGAAGCCGGCGGGGTGGCCGTCAGGGATTCATACACGCTGGTCATAGTGTTCTTTCTGCTAGAGGCGGGAGGTCCCGCGAGGCAATTCTTGAAAAATGGAAAGATCGAAATTGGGTTCGGGGCGGGCCGTTACATGGGAATATTCCCGTGCCGGCGCTCGCCCGGATGCGAGCAGTCTTTGGTGGCGAGGATGCGCAGGGACTCAATGAGCACCCGCCGGGTATCTTCGGGGGCGATAATGCCGTCCAGTTCCCCGCGTTCCACGGAGAGGAAAGGATTGACATTCTCGCGGGTGTACTCTTCGATGAGCTGCTGGCGCACCGCGGCCACATCCTCACCGTTTTGTTCGGCTTCCCGCAGGCGCCGTCGCCCTGTAATAGCGACCGCGCCCTCGGCACCGAGCACCGCAATTTCGGCACCCGGCCACGCGAAGTTGAGGTCCCCACCCAGGGATTTCGACCCCATCACGATATAGGCGCCCCCGTAGGCTTTACGCAACACCACGGTGACGAGGGGCGTCGTCGCATTCGCGTAGGACCAGATCAGTTTCGCACCGCGGCGAATAATCCCGGCCTGCTCCTGTTCGGTGCCGGGCCGATAGCCGGGCACGTCCACGAGGGTGATCACGGGCACGTGGAACGCATCGCAGAATTGCACGAAACGCCCGGCTTTTTCGGAGGCGTCCACGTCCAGGGTGCCGGCGTCCACGAGCGGCTGATTGGCCACGATCCCCACCGATTGCCCGGCCAGCGCCGCGAATCCCACCACGATGGAGCGGGAGAAATGCTCCTGGACCTGCACGAATTCCCCGTAGTCCACGAGGTTCGCGATGACGTCGAGCATATCGTAGGGCTGCTTGGTGGAGGCGGGCACCAGATCGGAGAGGTGCCGGGCGCACTGGGTATCCGTGGCCGTTTCCTCATAGTCCCAGCGCGGCAGCTCCGCGTCGCAATGCGCGGGCAGGTAGGTGAGGAGAGTGCGGGTGTAATCGAGGGCATCGTCCTCGTTCGCGGCCAGGTAGTGGGCCACCCCGGATTGGAAATTGTGGAGGGTGGCCCCGCCCAGGTCGTCGAAGGAGACCTCTTCTCCGGTGGTCGCCTTGACGACGTCCGGTCCGGTCACGAACATATGCGCGTTATCGCGCGTCATAATAATGAAATCGGTGAGGGCCGGCCCGTACACCGCACCGCCCGCGCAAGGTCCCAAAATGACGGAAAGTTGCGGGATAATGCCCGATGCCGCGATCGTTTTCTTAAAGATGCGGCCGTATTGGGACAGGGCGACGACGCCGTCCTGGATGCGGGCGCCACCCGAATCAAGCAGGGACACCATGGGAATGCGCAGCTCGAGGGCTTTGTCCATGAGGGCCACGATTTTATCGCCCTCGGCCTCCCCCAGGGTACCCCCGGATACGGAGAAGTCCTGGGCGTATACCGCTACGAGCTGGCCATCCACCTGGCCAATTCCGGTTACCACCGCGGCGCCCCGGAAGCCGCGACCCAGGTTCCCGCCGGCGAACTGCCCGATTTCGGTGAAGCTGCCCTCATCGCACAGCAGTGCGATGCGTTCCCGGGCGGTCTTTTTGCTCATGGAGTGCTGGCGCTTTGCGGCGTGTTCCTCGGCCTGCCGGGCCAGGTCATGTTGATACTCCGCGAAACGCACCCGGTCCACCTGCTGGGCGCTGTGATCCAGGGTTTGCCATTCGTGGGCGGAACGTAATTCAGTCAGCGACATGATTCTCCTTCGCTACTTTCGGGCAGGGGTTGGGCTGGTTTTTAGGCATCGGCACCCACCACCCGCACGAGGGGCTGGAAAGCTGCCACGGTGGCCCCGGCCCGCACTTCCACATCCGTCACTTCGCCATCGCGCGGCGAATAAACATAACTTTCCATCTTCATGGATTCGAGCACGACCAGCAGATCGCCTTCGTGGACCTTATCCCCCGGTTCCACCACCACGCGCACCACAATCGCCTGGATGGGAGAATTCACCATCCCGCTCGGATCGGTCAGGTCCTGGGCCGGCATCGCGGTGCGGGAAGCTGCCTGGGAACGGCGCGGCTGCAGGGTGCGGCGAGCCACGTGCGATCCGGTGGCAATCAGCGCGGCCGGGAGGGTCATACGCATACGCCGCCCATCTACTTCAATAACGAAAGTATGGCGCGGTTCTTCATCTTTAACAGGCGCCGGGGTAGCCACGGCCTGCGTATTTTCGTAAGCAGGGAGCACGGTATCTTCCAGCCAGCGGGTGGAAGGAATATGCCCGGCGAAATCCTCCATGGCCAGCACATCGCGGTACATGGCGCAGGGGGTGGCCACCCCGGTGATCTGCAATTCCGCGAGCGCGCGGCGCGAACGGGCAATGGCCTGCTCCCGATCCGGGGCGGTCACCACAAGCTTGGCGAGCATGGGATCGAAATCGGCGGTCACAATATCGCCTTCTTCAATTCCCGATTCGATACGCACCCCGTGGCCCAGCGGCCAGCGGATTTTTTCAATAGTTCCGGTGGAGGGCACCATGCCGGTGGCCGGATCCTCGCAGGTAATACGGAATTCAAAAGAGTGGGCGCGCGGGGCGGGAACCTGAGAGAGTTCCGCTCCGGATGCAATAAGAATCTGTTCGCGTACCAGGTCCATTCCCGTCACCTCTTCGGAAACGGTGTGCTCGACCTGGAGACGCGGATTCACTTCCAGGAAATTAACCCGCCCATCGGGTTCCACCAGGAATTCACACGTACCCAAACCAACGTAATCCACCGCTTCGAAAAGCCGGCGCGACCACTCGGTCACGATCGCTTCCGCGTTTCCGGGCAGCAGCGGAGCGGGTGCTTCTTCAATGAGTTTCTGGTTGCGGCGCTGGGCCGAACAATCGCGGGTGGAAATCACCGCGAAATTGCCGTGGGAATCGCGGGCTGACTGCGTTTCAATATGGCGGGCGGTGCGAATAAAACGCTCAACGAAATAGGAATCCAGATCCGCCCCGTGGGCCGCGAAGAAGCGGTCCAGGTCAGCGGCTTCATTGTGGATGGTGATACCGCGCCCGCCCCCGCCGTCGGCCTTCTTGGTGACAATCGGGAAACCGAAGCGGGCCACGAACTCATCCACCCCGGCGCGCCCCTGCACCGGATCGGAAACACCGGGCACCGGAGCCACGCCCACCGATTCGGCCAGGCGGCGTGCCTGGATTTTATCGCCGAGGCGATGGAGTACCGCGGGGGCCGGGCCGATCCACGTTAGCCCCGCTTCAATAACAGCGGTGGCGAATTCGGGAACTTCGGAAAGAAAACCGTAGCCGGGATGCACGGCGTCCGCGTGGGAACGCTTGGCAATCGCGATGATTTTCTCGATATTCATATAGGTATCGGCATACGCGGTGCCCTCCAGCGCGTAGGCACTATCGGCATCCTCCACGAACTGCGCTTCGCGATCCGCATCGGCATAAACCGCCACCGCTTTCATCCCCATATCGTGGGCGGTACGAATAACGCGCTCGGCGATTTCGGAGCGATTGGCAACAAGAATTTTTTTCATCACTATTTTCCTTCCGAGGGCGTTACCCGACCCAGGAGCGAGACTTCTCCGGTGGAAATACACACCTCACCGCCAGGGGTGGCGACCACGAGTGCGCCGTCGGCTAAAACCCGCATCCCGCGCCCGCGCACCGGAGTATCGCGGGGGCGGTTAACGGTGATTCCTTCGCGCAGGGTGTCGCAGGTGGCATTGAGTTCGGCTAAGAGTCCGGAACGTTCCGCCGCGGTAGTCCCGGTGCCGGTCACCCCGGCATCACTCGCCTCCGTTTCGGGTACGACGGCGCCGCTAGCTGCCGCCGGGCCCCTCCCGCTTGCGCAGGCGGCACCGAGGGCGGCCAGCCGCGCCCCGAGTTCGCGCACGTAGACGGCAGCTACCTCATCGCGGCTGGGAACCGGGAATCCGGCGGTAGCAAGAGACGCGGAGGTGGGAGTGGGGAGTTCTTCGGTGCGCAACCCCAGGTTGATTCCCACCCCGAGGACAATTCCGATATTCCCGGCCGCGTCCGTGCTCACGACTTCCCCCAGCACGCCGGCCAGTTTCGCGGCCCGCGGGCGGGTGACAATATCATTCGGCCAGGAAATCGCCACGTCTGCCCCGAGCTTTTCCAGGGCGGCGCGCGCCGCCAGTGCCCCGGCGAACGTCACCCAGCTCAGCTCCGCGCGTACGGTTTCCGGCACTGCAATAAGCACTGAGAAAAGCAGGGAACCATCTTTGGTAGCGAACCAGGAGCGGCCCATCCGCCCGCGCCCATCGCTTTGCTCATCAGCAATGAGACCGCACACCAGCCCAGGTGCGGGAGCGCCCCCGGAACTGAGCCAGAGTTCAGCCAGATCATCCTGGGTGGATGTGGTCAATTCGGCATGTAGGAGCTCGGCACCTGGGATCCCTACCTCCCCCAGCGCGCTCGCGGTTCGCGGGAAGAGCACGTTTCCTGAATGCACGTGACTCACCTCAGCCTTCTTTCCGGCGGGCCACCCCACCGCTAACTTACTAATGCGTAACCTTACGTAATCGTAACTTACGGATTCGTAACATATCCGCTTCGCTGGCGCGCGCCACCGTTAGACCTCTCACATCCAGGGCGCACAAAGCCCGCAAATGCGCCAAACTCGCGGTTATCCACCCACATATTCACATGTTTATACATCTAGGCGCATACTTACTGGCTATACTTGGGATTGTTCCGAGTAATTTCCACCCGAACACTGAAAAAACATTCACCGTAGGGGAAGAAAATGAAGAAAACATTCGCGTTGCTCGCCGCCGGCCTCCTCACGCTGGGCGCCTGCTCCAACGACGAGGCGGCTTTGACGGATTCCACCGCCGCGGCCGATCCGGGTGAATCCGGTTTCGCTGTTGATGGCATCGCGGCAGATTCCGCCGTCGTCGCCCTAGTTCCCGCGGATATTACCGCGCGCGGGCAATTGCGCAACGGCGCGTCCACCGATTACGCTCCCGCGGAATACCGCAAGGCGGACGGGCAGACCCCCACCGGTTACGATATTGATCTCACGCGCGCCATCGCGAAGAAAATGGGGCTCAAAGACGGCACCACCACGCACGTGGAATTTGATTCACTTCTCCCCCAGATCGGAACCAAATTCGATGTGGGCCTGTCCACCTTCACCGTCACTCCCGAACGTGAAGAAGCCTTCAATATGATCACGTACTTCGAGGCGGGGTCCGAATACGGAGTACCGGCCAAGTCCAGCGATTTCACCCCGAATAACCCCTGCGGTTTCACCATCGGGGTGCAAACAGGCTCCTCGCAGGAGGATGCCCTCAAGGAGGCCACCGCTGCCTGCGAAGCCAAGGGCGCCAAGCCGATTAAGATCATGTCCCTACCTGACGTACCGCAAATCGTTACCCGGGTGGTCTCCGGCCAGTACGACGCTATTTTCGCCGATTCCCCGGTACTTGGTTACGCGGTGGCCCGCTCTAACGGGCAGCTGAAGACCACGGGTGATATCTACGATTCAGCCCCGGTGGCTATCGCGGTGGCCAAGGATAACCCGGAGCTCGCCAAGGCGGTGCAGGCCGCGTTGCAATCCCTCATGGATTCGGGTGAACTCAAGGAAATCTTCGCGCATTACGGGATTACCGAAGGCGTGCTGAGCACTGCTGAGATTAACCCCCAGGTGCAGTAATGGAGAAGATTCATCCGCAAGCCCGCGTGAAGCTGAGCAATATTGCCTGGCTCATCGTCATGGCGGTGCTCGGGGCGATGGCGCTTAACGCGCTTATCACCAACGATGCTTTCCACTGGGATGTGGTGGGGCGCTATCTTTTCGATTGGCGGATCCTGCGCGGTATCGTCTACACCCTGGTGCTGACCGTGCTGGCCATGGTTATTGGCATTATCTTGGCGTTGACCATGGCGGTGCTGCGCGAATCGAGTAACGCGGTACTGCGCGCGGCGGCCCGTTTCTATATTTGGTTCTTCCGCGGCACCCCGATTTACACCCAGCTCATGTTCTGGGGCCTGCTGCCCTCGCTCTACCAGAAATTATCCCTGGGGATTCCCTTCGGGCCGGAGTTCTTTACCTTCCAAACAGACCGGGTCATCACCCCGTTTATCGCGGCAATTATCGGGCTGGGACTCAACGAAGGTGCCTACCTGGCGGAGATCATCCGCAGCGGTTTGGGTGCGATTGATCCGGGCCAGCGGGAAGCCGCAGTGGCGCTGGGGATGCGTTCGGGCACGATCATGCGGCGTATTATTTTGCCGCAGGCCATGCGTATTATTATTCCGCCCACCGGGAACGAAACGATCTCGATGCTCAAAACCACGTCACTGGTGCTCGCCGTTCCCTTCACCCTGGACCTCACTTTCGCGGCCCAAGATTTGGGTTCGAAAACCTACCTCCCCTTCCCCTTCCTCGTGGTCGCCGCTATCTGGTATCTGGTTATTACCTCGCTGCTCATGATGGTGCAGCACCGTATCGAACGCCATTTCGCGCGCGGCTTTGACGGGCGTACCGCGACGACGGCTTTCCTCGACGTCACCCCCTAAGGAGCACAATGACTCACGCCATGGTGGACGTGTGCGACGTCTACAAATCTTTCGGCGACCACACCGTTCTCAAAGGTGTCAATCTCACGGTAGAGCGCGGCGAGGTGGTGGTGCTGCTCGGCCCTTCCGGTTCGGGTAAATCCACGCTGCTGCGCTGCCTGAATGAGCTAGAAACTATTACCGCCGGGCGGATCTACCTGGACGGGGAGCTGCTGGGCATGACCGAGCAGCCCGCACCCACCGGGTGGCGCGGGATGCTGGCTCGCCGGGCCGGTGCCCTCACCTCCCAGGGAACCTGGCTGCGCCAGCGCACCGAGGCGGAGGTTGCTGCCCAGCGCGCCAAGGTCGGGATGGTTTTCCAGCGCTTCAACCTTTTCCCGCATATGAGCGCGATGGAAAATATTATGGAGGCACCCGTGCAGGTGGCCCACCGCCCCGAAAAAGAGGCACGGGCCGAAGCCTTGGAACTCCTGGAGCGGGTGGGCTTGCGCGATCACGCTAATCATTTCCCGGCGCAGCTATCGGGCGGGCAACAGCAGCGGGTGGCCATCGCCCGCGCCCTGGCCATGCACCCCGAACTCATGCTTTTTGATGAGCCCACCTCGGCGCTCGATCCGGAGCTCGTGGGCGAGGTACTCTCCGTGATGCAGGATTTGGCCCGCGGGGGTATGACCATGGTGGTGGTCACTCACGAAATCGGTTTCGCCCGCGAGGTTGCCGATAAGGTGGTCTTCCTCGACGAGGGCATGATCATCGACGAGGGTACCCCGGCTCAGGTTATTGACAACCCACGCTCGGAGCGCACCCGCGATTTCTTCACCAAGGTGCTCTAGACAACCGTCCGCAGCCCCGTCTTTCGGTCTATCGGTCCTTCCTTGAGCAGAACCTCAGGAGTCACACCAGCACCCCGGGGCACACCAGTACCCTGGGGCACAACAGCACCCTGGGGCACAACAGCACCTGCGGGGGACTAGGTGTTGTCAGAGCTGTACTTCGTATGTACGACATGTGCAGTACACCTCGGAAAACACACGCCGGATCCGAACTAACAACACGCTGTCACTAGCAACTATTTTGCCTATTACCTCGCTACGGCAGCTAGATATACGGTGCCGGCCACTCCCGTTATCGGGGGTGACCGGCACCGTATGTGTCTACTGGGCGCTAGTGCCGTGCGGCACTATTGCCGCGCAGCACTACTTCCGGTGAGCGCGGTAGTACTCAATGAGCTGGCGGGTGGAGGAATCCTGAGCCTCCACGGCCGCCGCATCTCCGCTAATCGCCGGGGTGAGTTCCTTGGCCATCTGCTTGCCCAGCTCCACGCCCCACTGGTCAAAGGAATCGATACCCCAGACCGCACCTTGCGTGAAAGTAATGTGCTCGTAGAGCGCAATAAGCTGGCCGAGCACCGCGGGTGTGAGAGCCGGGGCCATAATCGAGGCGGTCGGCTTATTCCCGGGGAATTCCCGCGCCGTCACAATTTCTTCCGGGGTACCTTCCGCACGTACCTCATCCAAGGTCTTCCCGAATGCGAGGGCTTTCGTTTGCGCGAAGAAATTGCCGAGGAAAAGTTCATGCTGATCGGCGTCTCCGTCCACCAGCGCGAAAACAGGATTCGCGAAGGCAATGAAATCAGCTGGAATGAGCTGGGTGCCCTGGTGGATGAGCTGGTAGAACGCATGCTGGCCGTTGGTACCCGGTTCACCCCAGAACACTTCCCCGGTCTGGGTGGTCACCGGGCTGCCGTCCCAACGCACCCGCTTGCCATTGGATTCCATGGTGAGCTGCTGGAGATAAGCCGGGAAACGGTGGAGGTATTGGGCGTAGGGCAGCACCGCGTGGGTGGCCGCCCCGAAGAAATTGACGTACCAAATATTGAGGAGCCCCATGAGGAGGGGCACGTTTTCCGCGGCCGGCGCGGTGGCAAAATGCTCGTCAATCGTGCGGAATCCGGAGAGGAATTCTTCGAAATGTTCCGGCCCGATGGCAATCGCGAGAGAAAGGCCGACGGCGCTATCAACCGAATAGCGCCCCCCTACCCAATCCCAGAAGCCGAAAGCATTGGCGGGCTCAATTCCGAATTCCGCCACCTTTTCCAGGTTGGTGGACACGGCCACGAAGTGCTTGGCCACCGCACCGACCTCTTGGATGCCGCGCGCGGCGAGCTGGGCGAGGAACCACGAGCGGGCCTGGCGGGCATTGGTGAGAGTTTCCAGAGTGGTGAACGTCTTGGATGCCACGATGAAGAGCACGGTTTCCGGGTCCACCCCCCGCAGGGTCTCCCCCACGTCGGTGGGATCAATATTGGAAATGAAGCGGCATTCCAGCCCGTCCTTGACGTACGGGAGCAGTGCTTCGTAGGCCATCACCGGGCCCAGATCCGAACCGCCAATTCCGATATTGACTACGGTCGTGATGGCTTTTCCGGTTACCCCGCGCCAGCTGCCTTCGCGTACCTTGGTGGCGAAAGCGTACATCCGCTCGAGGACCTCGCGTACATCAGTGACAACGTTGTGCCCGTCTACTTCGACTGTGTCATCCGCGGTGCGCCGCAGCGCGGTATGAAGTACTGCCCGGTTTTCGGTCACATTAATCCGCTCTCCGCGCAGCATCGCATCGCGGCGCGCGGCAACCCCGGTTTCTTCGGCAAGCTCAATCAGGGCATCGCGGACGTCGTCGTCTAAATATGACTTGGACAGATCCACAAAAAGATCACCAGCGGTGAAACTCAGCCGCTCGGCACGCTGGGGATCCGCGGCGAAGCGAGCGCGGAAATCAGCGGTGAAGCCGTCGTGAAGGTCATGCAGCCGCGCCCAGGCGCGCGTGGTTGTGGGGTCAATGGGGTGCGACA
Organism: Actinotignum sp. usb-actsch-213; assembly: GCF_059085665.1. Classification (NCBI taxonomy): domain Bacteria; kingdom Bacillati; phylum Actinomycetota; class Actinomycetes; order Actinomycetales; family Actinomycetaceae; genus Actinotignum; species Actinotignum sp. usb-actsch-213. The sequence continues at coordinate 8,741 of NZ_JBHNSQ010000028.1, read as the reverse complement.
TGGTTATCCTCATCCTCGAAGTAGTCTTTATCTCGTAGTGTAATCAACTTCGCGCCCGCGCGGCGCACCGCTACCACACCGCGCGGGCGCGCCGCCGGACTCTAGCACCACACATGAGCCCACCATCTTTGACACAATGATCTTCGGAGGAGGAACCATGTCAGATCACGCAGATCCCGTATCCCTTGCCATTCTTACCTCGGGTGGGGATGCCCCGGGCATGAACCCGGTGGTACGCGCCGTGGTGCGCACCGCTTTACACGTGGGTGCCCGCCCCTTCGCGATTCGCGAGGGATGGCGCGGAGCTATCGATAATCTTATTGAGCCAATGGTCTGGAGTGATGTGTCCTCCATTCTGGATAAGGGCGGCACAGTTATCGGCTCGGCCCGCTCCACCGAATTCCGGGAACGGGAGGGCATGCGGACAGTAGCCGCGAATCTGGTGCGCGCCGGAATTGACCGCCTCGTGGTTATCGGCGGGGATGGCTCCCTCACCGGTGCTGATACCCTGCGCGAGCGCTGGACTGGACTCCTCGACGAACTGGTCGAATCCGGGGAAATTGAGGCCGATGTGGCCGCGCGCCACCCCGAACTGCATATTGCCGGGGTGGTCGGCTCTATCGATAACGATATGGTCGGCACCGATATGACGGTGGGAACTAATTCGGCCCTGTGCCGCATTATTGATGCCATTGACGCTCTCACTTCCACAGCCGCGTCCCACCAGCGAGTTTTCGTGGTGGAAGTGATGGGGCGGCGCTGCGGTTACCTGGCTCTTATGGGCGCGATGGCCGGCGGTGCGGATGATGTCATCATCCCCGAGCTTCCCCCCGAAGATGGCTGGGAAGACGCCATGTGTGAGAAGATCCGTGCCGGGCGAGCGGCCGGGCGGCGTGATTCGATTATCGTTGTTGCCGAAGGGTGCATGGACCGGCACGGTGAAAAGATCACCGCGCAGCGCATCCAAGCCGCCATTAAAGAACGTACTGGAGAATCACCACGTATTACCGCGCTCGGCCACGTACAGCGCGGCGGCACCCCGTCCGCTTATGACCGTTGGATGTCCACTCTGCTCGGTTACACCGCAGCCCTGGAAGTCATCCGGGCCGAACCGGGCGAAGAATCCTGCATTATCGGGATCCGTAATAATCGCCTCCAACGCCTGCCGCTGGTGGAAACGGTTGCCAATACTAAGAAGGTTATTGACTACCTCGAGGAAGGCGATTATGACGCGGCGGTGCGCTCACGCGGCACCAGCTTCTCCCGGATCAAGTCCCTTTTTGAAACGCTTTCCTCCCCGCTGGGTGAAGACCGCTATTTCAAGGATGGCTGGCGCCCGCGGGTGGCTATTCTGCACGCCGGCGGGCTCGCCCCGGGAATGAACGCGGCCGCGCGCAGCGCGGTGCGGCTCGGCCTGGATCGCGGCTTTGAAATGCTCGGTGTTGAGGGCGGCTTCCCCGGCCTCATCCGCGGGGATATTCGCCCACTCAGCTGGGGCGATGTGGATGGCTGGGTCTCGCTCGGCGGTGCGGAACTGGGCACCGCCCGTTCGGTCCTCGGAATTGAGGATTACTTCGGGCTGGCCCGCTCCATCGAAGCCAACGGGCTGGACGCCATTATTATGATCGGCGGCCTGGCCGGCTATGAAACCGCGTGGAATATGGCGAAGGAGGCAGATCGCTATACCGCTTTCCGTCTCCCCCTCATCTGCGTGCCGGCCTCCATCGATAACAACCTGCCTGGCCATGATCTTTCCATCGGTGTGGATACCGCACTCAATACCAATGTGGAGACCATCGATAAGATTCGCCGCTCCGCATCCGCGTCCCGGCGTTGCTTCGTGGTGGAAACGATGGGCCGGAAATGCGGCTACCTCGCGCTTATGAGCGCGCTATCCACCGGAGCCGAGCAGGTCTACCTGCACGAAACCGGGGTGGATCTGGCCCTCCTCACGAAGGAAGCCGAGCGGATGAATAGGGCCTTCGATGGCTCGCGTTCCCTCTACTTGGCCATTCGCAATGAGGATGCTTCCAAGTACTACACCGCGGATCTGCTACGGCGGGTTTTCCAGCAGGAAGGCCACGGGGCTTTCTCGGTTCGTTCCACGATTATTGGCCACCAGCAGCAGGGCGGTATCCCAACCTCCTATGACCGGACTCTCGCGGTGTCGCTCGCTGCCCTCGCCATTGATGAGGTCACCGCGCAGCTGGAGAAGAAAGAACGGGTGGGCGCGCGCTATATTGGCCAACACAATGGCAAGCTGGAATCCCATCCGATCATGCGCATCGACGAAGAGATGGATATGAAGGACCGGGTACCCCTGGATCCGTGGTGGATTTCGGCACTCCCCGTGCTCTACACGGTAGCGGCCCGCGAGGATACTACCCCGCTGGAGCACCTGGCGATTTACGACGATAACCGGTAGCCGCGTTTTCTTGTAGCGCGGTTCTTGTACTCGCACGCGGTGGGGGCGACGACGCCGCTAACTGGCAGCGCTCCCACCGGCCGCGGCTGCGCTCCTCATCCTCGGCCTCTGAGGCCCGGTTGCATTTTATTAGCGCGGGTGGTTCACTCTTCAAGAGCTTGGAGGGCGGTGGCGCGATTATGCCGCACTACGGATCGCACCTGGATCTGTTCCCAATCCTCGATGCCTTGGTTGAGCGCTTCGCGTGCGCCGGGTGCGCATGCCACCCCGAGCTCATCAATGACCAAGAGGAGAATTTCTTCCAGGCAGGGCCGGAACCAGCGCCGGCCCACCGTGAAATGAATATCGGCAATGTGGGGAGTGCGGGCCTCGTTCTTGATGCGCCGGCGCGACCTGCGGGAATGAGTGCCACTCAGGACCAGGGCGTGTGTCCATTCGTCGCGGTGGGAATGGATCTGGATATGGGCACAGGGAATATTCGAGCGTGGTGAGCGAATATAGTCCCAGCGCACCAGCGGCTCGCTGCTTTTTGCTCCTCGGATGACCGAGAACGTTGATTCGTTGACGCTGAGCGAGCCGGTTTCCGGATTAAGGAAAAGTTCGTAATCGAAGCGGACGATAAGGAAACGAGCAACACGAATATCGCCAAATAGGCTTATTGCCGGTGGGTTTTCTTTTCTGAGGGCTTGCTTCACTATCGAAAACCCGGGATCAATCAGCTCCCCAATCCTCTGTAGATGTGCCGCAAACTCATCGGCACGCTCATCCAAGTGTTCGTTCACCACGGCACAACCCCTCGAAGCGATCTAATCCTTTCATTTCAACATAGGCGTCGGACTCTTTTGGTCCGAGCTGGTAGTTATCGGCGCGCCAGTCGAATTCTTCGCGGGTCATTCTGACCTCGCGCAAGATTTCTTCCTTGCGTTCGAGGATTTCTTCCAGCGAGTTGTAAACACGATCCGGAAAATACAACCGGTCCTCGTAAACATCCATATGTCCACTCCTTCAATTGCGTAGTTCCGGGTGGTTACCCGTCTTTCTCCGTCATTCTTGCATGATATGGAAGCGCAACAAAGAGCTATTTACCGCCCTGCGGATGAGGGCAGCGTTTCACGATTCTGTGGATAACTTCTCGCCAGCTGCGCTCCCACCGGCCACGGATGCGCGCACCGCTTCCAGGAATATCTCCCCCACCCGGCCCAGACGTGCTTGCTTATCCCAAGCAAGCACACAGGTCAGGCCCACTAACCAATCCAAAGGGATAAACACCAACCCCACACCAGCAGTTACCACGCCCGCCCTGGTATCCGCGCGTCCACTCAAGGCCATATTCTCCAGCACGATAGCCTCACCAACCCCGGCCTCGACCATAACCCGGGCCCCGCGGCTCGTCCCGTACCGTCCCACCACCATCAACTGGTTTTCCTTATCAAGCCAATACCCAAGCTCTCGGCTACGCTCCTTCGGCATAATAAGAGACCGCTGGGTAATATCCGCCCGCCGAACCGTTCCTCGCCCAACCAGATCACTATCACCGCGTACCAGTAGCCCCCACCGGTCCTCACCGCTAAGTGCCAGGGTCTGCCAGGCTGTGCAATCCCAAGAATCATCCAAAACCGCGAAAGACGCAGTCCCCTCACCGATCATCCGGGTAGCTGCTTCACGCCCACACAATGTGACCTGGAAACTAATCCCCGGATAACGCGCCCGCACCTGACTCATGACGGGTGCCAGGCTATCCATGGCACTACTTTCCCGCCCCGCGATCACAATAGTGCCCTGTGGGTTATCCTCCAGGTCCTGAAGCTCCGCCACCGTAGCATCCACGAGCCCCAAGATCTGGTGACTGCGCTCGACCAGGTAGCACCCGGCTTCGGTCAGTTCCCTGCCGCGCCCGACTCTACGGGTAAGCGTCTGGCCGACTTCTTCTTCCAAAAGCTGGATACGCTTCACGACCGCCGCGGTAGTACACCCATACTCACGGGCCACCGCATCCATAGTTCCTAAACGCGAATAAAGAATAAGGGTTTCTAATAATTCCAGTCTCACACCGGTACCTCGTTGTATGTCGTGATACTAAATGGTCTAAATCAGTGAGTGATGAATGGTGAGTAATACCCGACGCCGAGTACTGCACGACGCCGCAGCACCCCGCCGCGTTCTTTCGGTTAGCGGAGCATGTGCCGGGGCAACATACCCCGCCTAGGTTCTTCCTCGCGCCGGGCGAGCGCGGAGCGGGCCACCAGGAACGCGAACAGCAAAGATATAAGAATGGCGAGCACGAAGAGGGTCATCCACCATGACCATTGCAACCCGTCCACCCCCGGCACCTCCACTGGGTCAGGCAACACCCGCTCACCCGTCACCAGCAAACGATGCGAATTCACCCCATACGGGGTACAGGTAAGAAGAGTGGCTAGGTCACGCCCGGGTACGCGTACCAGCAGGCTTGGGTCGTGAGGGTCGACGACGTCTATCCTGACCACTTTGTAACCAAAGACTTGGCCTTGGATTTCGAAGAAAAACTCATCCCCAACCTGCATATCGGTGAGCCGGTCAAACATCGACGAGGTCGGCAGGCCAGTATGAGCCGTCACCACACTATGCCGATTTATGCCACCTACCGGGATATCGGTACCAAACATGTGCCCAGCACCCCGTTGGAGGGTCTGCGGGGAGGTGCCGTGGTAGATCGGGAGTTTCACCCCGATCTTCGGAATTTTCACGATCCCCATAATCCCATCCGGCTGATCAAGCACCCTCGCATACTCCCGGTAAGCCGGCAGGTCCGTGGCTATATCGTCAAGATAAGGATCAAGGACCGCCATACCCTGATGACTAGCGTTATAGGCGTGAGCACTCTCAATATACGAGTTCCGCAGTTCCTGGGACTGGGTATTCACCTTACCCTCATAGGCACGGGAGACTACTTTGGATTGCCAGTTATTCCATACTGTCGAAGTCACCGGATAAGCCAAGCACAGGATCCCGATAAGGATCATGGCCAACGGGGAGAGCCTGCGTTTATCCTCGCCCGGATCGGTATAGAACAGCAGGCTCGCAAACCCGCTTTCCTCACCTACACGCGCCGCACGCCGCCCACGAGCCAAACCCGCGGCGGGGCCTTGATGTTCCTTGAGTTCCACATGATGTGCTGGCGCAGGAGCCGGTTCGGGCTCCACATGAAGTGCCACTTTTGGTGTTTCCCTGGGTTCTGCCCCTGGTGCCGTCTTGGATTTCGTTTCGGGAGCTGGGTTGGAGGTCGGGGCCTCTAGGGCACGCCGCCCACGCACCGCGCCCGCTTCACCACTCACGTCCCTACCCCTTCCTTGACCCACGTGGCCTTTTCCTTGCGCTAGACGTTCAATTCGTATTGCGCTACTCGTGCAGATTTAACTTGCGCTTGATAGATTGTGGGGCCAGTCGGACTGACCGGCCCCACAATCTTCGTTACCTACTCAGGCTGGCAAACCTGAACCGTTAGTCTTTTCCTGTTTAGGCGTTGTTTTTACGCGAACGCAGATGCGTTACCGCACCACTCGCCACCAGACCAGCACCAAGAAGGGCAAAGATCCCCACCCCGATAGCACCCGTCTTGGGCAAATCGAACCACTTACCCGAATCCTTCGTCGGCACGTTCTTAATACCAGTCTTGAACACCTGGCCGGCCTGATCGGTTACGGTGACTTCGGTGATCTCATCCGAGCGAATGAACTTCGCGGGTGCCTCAACCTCAACCACGTAGAAAACGGAGTCCTTCTTCGCCTTAAACTTGTCAGTCAAGCCGTCCTGGCCGGTCACCTTGGTACCGAAGCCCTTAGACATCCCTTCGACTGGGTTCGGTCCTTCTGGGCCACACACTTCTGGGCATCAGCCTGGTTGGCGAAGGCTACGAACTTCGCACCCGCAAGCACACTTCCGTCCGAAGCATCGGTCTTAGAGATTTGGAAATCGTAGAAATCAATGGTCGGGAACGGATTCGGCGTCGGATCCGGACCAGGCCCAGGCTCGGGGCCAGGTTCGGGAACAATCGGTCCGGGAGTCGGTTCGCTATCCGAGTGTCCGGGAATGAAACCAAACTTATTAGAAACCGAATCAAGAGCAAGATCAGCCTTGAGGGTGAAGGTGAGGTCCACAGTCACCACCGGAGCCTCCGAGGCAGTCGCCTTAGCGGCGATAGCGTTGAGGCCCTCGTCGGTGAAGTTCACCTGCAAGCGAGTACGACCCGCTTCCACACCCTCAGTTGAAGTAGCAACGTTGTACTGCGACTTCGCGATCTCTTCACCGTTGACCTTCACGGCTTTAACCGAGGTCTGGTCGATCACCGTGTAAGCATCAGTCATCGCATCATCGAAGACTGCGAAGCCCTTAATATCGGTCCCCTTGATCGGGCCCTTCTTATTCAGGGTCGCGGAGATGGTGTAGGAGATGTCGTCGCCTGCGCCTACGACCTTGTCGAAAGCACCAGTCTTCTTCACAAGGTCACGAACGTCCGTATTCTTCGGGGTGACCGAAACATCATAGGTGTACTTCTGGTCCGCGGAAGAAGTACCCGTGATTTCTGGGACCGTCATGAAGAACGGCTTAATATCCGAGGTATGCCCAGCCGGCACTTCGGATTCCACAATCTTGTACAACCCAAGCGGCAGGTTCTCGAAGAGAGCCTTACCTTCACCAGTGGTCTTGACCTTGTGAACGGCGGTCGTGCTGAGCTTAGCCTTCGGGCTATCGGGATTCGCGTTCAGGTCCTTGATTGAACCAGCCACGGTCTCCCAATCGCTCATCTTCTTCATGTCACCAAGGGTGACATCCCCCAGGGCATCCACCTTCGTGACCGTAAACTCGGCACCGTTAACCGGCTTCTTGGTGGTCGCTTCTTGTTTCGTGATCGTAATCGACCCCGTCGTGGGAGCACCCTGCGCCCACGGAGCAACCGGATCACTTGCCGGTGCGGCGTGAGCTGCCCCGATACCCATTCCCGTCAGTGCCAGCGCACACGCCGCCACCAACGCTCTCAATGACTTCTTACGAGCCATACTTGTTTTCCTTCCCAATAAATTCAGCACCACACAATGTGCTGACCAACACGCCAGGACAACGCCAAACACGTGTTGTTGAACTTGCTAAAATACCTGTCCCTTTACTCGGGCCTACCCCACCGTCTGTTTTCCCGAGACCGGGTACGGGGTGGGTGTATCGGTTCACGCGCTCTGGCCCACCCCCTTCTTCCGGCGGGTGATCCACCATCCGCCCGTCAGGGCAAGGATCATGAGCGCACCACTACCGGCGAGGTAGTTCACGTTTGTCTGGCCCGTCTTCGGCAACGCGGGCTGCACAACCTCCACACTCAAAGGCTTGCGTGCCCACCCCACGCCTTCCACACTGTTAGGCCCACTAGCCGCGCCTGTGAGCGGGTCGATGGTGATACCGGGTTTCGTGGCATACACCCAACACCGATACATGCCCAGCTCGGCCTGGGTGGCATTACCATCCACCTCACCAACCGTCCGTGCACCATTACCCGCAAGCTCGGTGCCGGTAGGTGCTTGCTTCACGCGCACCAACTCCACACCCACCGGCAGCGCATTGTGATCGCCCTCGGCCTGACCGTCATGCTTCGGGGCGCACACGGTTTGAAGGCTAATAAGCCCGGGATCTGTTGTTGACGTGGCTTCCACACTTAGCGGCTGTAATACCGGTTGGCCTTTGACCACCGTGAGCGTGTCTTGAGAAACCGTGAGGGCAACATTCACGCATTCCCCCACTTCTCGCTCACCCATGTCCCGCTCACGCGTCTCAGTCCGCTTCGAAGCCTTCGCGGTATCCAAGACCCACTTACGCGTACCGGAATCCCACCGATGGGGTGTCGTGGTCACCGTCCGGGTTTGCTTGACCTTCCGTGTCGCGCAGTCTTTAGAGCCGTCAACCCATTCCGTTGACGTGACTTGGGCCGGCAACCGAGGAGTACACGCCTGATGCTCACCATCATTCATATCCCGCTGACGATTCTCAGTCCGCTTCGACGCCTTCGCAGTGTCCAAGACCCACTTCCGCGAGGATGAATCCCACTTATACGGAGTCGTCGTCACAGTCCGCGACTGCGAAACCTTCCGAGCATTACANTCCTTNGCACCNTCAACCCAATTCGTCGCGGTCACCTGGACCGGNGGCTGCGGCGTACATGCNCGATGCTCGTTATCGTTCATGTCACGCTGACGATTCTCAGTCCGCTTNGANGCCTTCGCGGTNTCGAGAACCCACTGACGTTTACCCGAATCCCACTTATACGGAGTCGTCGTCACCGTCCTGGACTGCG